>JAZNJK010000038.1:0-2566 GCA_045578005.1 Eubacteriales bacterium
TGGCCATTGCCCACCTCATTGTTGGCGCCGTGTTCTGCGTCACCATCATTGGCATTCCTTTTGGCATGCAACACTTCAAACTGGCCAAGCTTGCCATCCTTCCTTTCGGACAGACGCCGAAGAGCAAAGAATAGCAAAAATTAAAACAGACTTCCACTCCACAGCATCTGCAAAAAGTCGTGGACATAAACTAATTCGACGTCGTCATTTTTACGATTGATACGATCGAGCGAAACCATTATCTTTCGGAAATCAGGATAATCAGCGCCAAACGACTTCAATCCCTTTAAATGACGCGGTTTGACTTCTTCTACCGACTTAATTTCAATGGCCAATCGGGCCTCTTCAAGCACCACATCCACCTCGATACCCGTATGCGTCCTCCAATAGGCCAATCGTTCCGTCTTTTGGCGATAACCGATATACGCAATTAATTCCTGCACCACAAAATGCTCGAAAGCATGCCCATACTGAGGAGTACCACGTTGCAAAGATGTTTGCCGAAGCAAGTATTGCGCCAACCCCACATCAAAATAATAAAAACGAGGTGCTTGCACTAATTTCCGCTTCATCACCTTCGTGTAGGCAGGAATCATGTACCCGATAAGAGTATCTTCCAATATTCCGAAATAGGCTTTTATCGTTTGCGAACTAACACCGCAATCCGAGGCAATATTTGTATAATTAACAATTTCCCCATTTGTCAACGCGGCAACTTCCAAAAAACGCTGGAAACTTTCCAAATTGCGCACCAAAGCCTCTTCACGCACCTCTTCACGCAAATACGCATCTACATAAGCAGCCAGCAACCTGCGAGGATTCTTGGACAAATAGTGCGTTGGCAACATACCATGCAGCAAAGCTCGATCAAGATCAAAAGAGGGTATTTCAGCACTAACCAAAGGATACAAATAACAGGGATACGCTCTTCCCCCCAACGTATTATACCCTTTGCGTTTCAGTTTACGAGCGCTCGAACCACATAGCACAAATACCAGCCCTTTTTCCGAAATAAGCCGATGGACTTCGTTCAACAATTCAGGAACTTCGGGAATTTCATCAATTACAACGATTTCACCTCGCGACTTCCCAGAAAGCATTTCATAAAGCAGCGACGGACGGCGCTGAAAGCGCATCCGCAATTCAGAATCCAACAAATCAATAAAAACAGCTTTAGGAAATTGCGCACGCAACAAAGTACTTTTTCCTGTCTGACGAGCTCCAAACAAGAATATAGAAGTGTCAATTTCTTGATTTAAAACAGGGTAACGTTCAAACATAACATCCATTCCATTAATTTTCACCTACAATTTTCATGGAAATTTTCAAGCATCACTTAAGATTTTCCATGAAAATACGCAGCAAATATACCCATATTTCGCTAAACAACAAACATTTTACGATATTTCCCTCAAAAAAAGTCTCTTTACATCTCATTCCGCAACAGACTTATATTTACCCAAGACCTTTTCCATCAAGAAAATCGAAGTAGGTATCGTAAGTATTCTCGTAAGCCCAATACACCACAGAACCAACGGGATAGCCGTTCCTATTTCAAACCCCCAGAAGTATATTGGCAACATAACCAACACCACAAAAACAGCTTCAACCAAAGTCGTAACCGACAAAGACAAAAGCCATTTATCCAAAATAGCAACACTTTTTCTAACAAACAATCTTATACAAAATACCGACAGACAAAATAAAGCTACAAAAAACGAATATAAATAAATCATAATCCCATCACCACTGGGATAAGCGAGAAGCATAGAGATAAAGGGGATAAGGAAATGCCCTATAAAAATTCCAATAACAATATTCATATCTACAAGCGTGTTAGGAAATCCATCCACAAAGATAAATACGATTTTTTAGAAACACAAATTCCTCTTGCAAAAAAGAATGAGCCATCCTTCCTTTCGGACAGACGCTGACGAGCGAAGAATAGCAATCACATATTTTTTTGACGGCAACCGTTTTCCATCGAAACTAGGAAAATGATGCGGTCAAAAAAAGGGGATAGGGGTCAAAGTGTCAAAGGTGTCAACGAAAATCGGAGGGTATATTTTGAAGAAGAGAGATTTGTAAAAATATTTCATTATTATATATATTATATATATAATTTATAATATATATAATAATAATTTTGGTACCAAGTTGGAATGGGGTGAAGTTTTGCTTGACACCTTTGACACTTTGACACCAAAAACGGGTGTATTGAGCGATTTAAACATGAATAAACAGGTCGTTTCCACAGATTGGGAGGCGTAGCCGCACGGAACAAATTCGGGGCGCGCGCCGTGCGGATAGCGTAAAAGCGCCTTCTTTGAAAAAGATAGGCGGCGCCTCGGGAGAAAAAATAAATCGACATTTATTTTGTTCTCCTCTCGCCTTGCACTATCTTTGCAAAAATATTTTTGAGCGTAATGAAAAAAGAGAGCGAACTGATATTCGAACGCAACGTGGTGGAGTTTGTTACCGTTGCCGCCGAGTTTTGCAAATTCTTAGAGCAAGCCGAAACAACCCCACGAAACGCCTTCGTGGATACATTGTTAAAGATATTGCC
>JAZNJK010000039.1:0-3410 GCA_045578005.1 Eubacteriales bacterium
GTTATGGCGAACTTGATTTTGAAAAAATCATCGCTCACGCAAACGATGCCGGTGCAAAACACCTTCTTGTAGAACAAGACCACACATACGGCGAAGATCCGTTTGAATGCCTTACAAAAAGTTATAAATATCTAAAATCTCTCGGACTTAACTGATTCGAGCAAAAAAGAGGAAATAAATATGGAAAAAATCAAACTTGGAATACTCGGTGTTGGTAACATCGGAACAGTCCACATTAATAATATTTTAGACGGCAAATGCCCCCGCGTTGAACTCTTTGCAATTTGTGATTTGCTTGATGAAAAAATGGAGTGGGTAAAGGAAAAATGCCCAAGTGTTAAATGCTTTAACGATGCCGAAAAAATGATGGATTCGGGCGTTGATGCAGTTCTCGTTGCAGTTCCCCACTACGACCACCCAAAATTCGCAATAATGGCAATGGAAAAGGGACTTCATACCCTTGTTGAAAAACCTGCGGGTGTTTACACAAAGCAAGTCCTTGAAATGAACGAAATTGCCGATAAATGCAATGTTAAATTCGCCCTTATGATGAACCAACGCACTAACTGTATCTATCGCAAAATGCGTGAAATTGTCCAGAGCGGTGAAATGGGACAAATCAAGCGCACAAGTTGGATTATAACAAACTGGTATCGCCCACAGGCATACTATAATTCAGGCGGATGGCGTGCAACTTGGAAAGGTGAAGGCGGAGGAGTTCTTCTCAATCAATGCCCACACAACCTTGACCTTTGGCAATGGATTTGTGGAATGCCTGTAAAGGTTGACGCAAAACTTCACTACGGAAAATGGCACAACATCGAGGTTGAAGACGATGTCACCGCTTATGTAGAATACGAAAACGGCGCAACAGGAACATTCATCACCACGACAGGCGATATCCCAGGCACAAACCGTTTTGAAATCACCCTTGAACACGGAAAACTTATCGCAGAGGGCGATACCTTGAAAATGTGGAAAAGTGAAATTAGCGAACCTGAATTTTCGAGAACAAATACCGAGGCATTCGGTTGGCCGGAAATTGTCGAGAGCGAGGTAGAAACCGACGGTAAGAATGAGCAACACTTTGGCGTTCTTAATGCTTTTGCCGACGCAATTATCGACGGCACACCTCTTGTTGCCGACGGGCGCGAGGGAATAAACGGACTTACAATCTCAAATGCAATGCACCTTTCATCTTGGCTCGGTAAGGAAATCACACTTGCCGACTTCGACCACGAACTTTTCTATGAAGAACTTATGAAACGCGTTTCGAAGTCACAGGAAAAGGAAAATGTAAACACAAATGTTAAGGTTAATATGGGAGACTCCTTCAAATGAAACTTAAAGTAGGTGTCATCGGACTTGGAGCAATAGGCACTGCTCACGCAAAATCAATTTTTGACGGTGATGTTTGCGATATGACGCTTTGTGCTCTTTGTGATACCGACACTAATAGAATAAAGGCTCTTGAAACCGAGTTTTCAACCGTCCCCGTTTTTTCATCGAGTGATGAACTTATATCAAGTGGACTTGTCGATGCAGTAATTGTCGCAACTCCCCACTATTTTCATCCTACAATATCGAAAAAAGCGCTCGAGAGCGGACTTCATGTCCTTTGCGAAAAGCCGATTTCGGTATATACTAAGGGAGTAGAAGAACTTTTTGAAATTGCAAAGAAAAACAATAGAATCTTTGCAGTAATGCTCAACCAAAGAACAAATAAACTCTTTTCCGAGGCGAAACGAATTATAGAAAATGGAGAACTCGGTCAAATCCGTCGTTCAAGTTGGATTATAACAAACTGGTTTAGAACCCAACCCTACTATAATTCAGGCACATGGCGCGCAACTTGGAAAGGCGAGGGCGGTGGAGTTTTAACTAACCAAGCACCTCATAACCTTGATTTGTGGTGTTGGCTTTGCGGAATGCCAAAAAGCATTTTTGCCTCTTGCAAAACAGGGAAGTATCACAATATTGAAGTTGAAGATGAGGCTACAATTTTTGCCGAGTATGAAAATGGCGCAACGGGTGTTTTCGTAACCACCACAGGCGACCCTCTCGGTGTAAACCGTCTTGAAATTTCAGGCACAAAAGGGAAACTCCTTCTTGAAGATGCCAAACTAATCCGGACGACACTTGAATATGATGAGTGCGACCTCGTTAGTGGAGCATATCCTGTTAAATCAAATGAAATAGTTATCTTTGATGAGGAATATAACGGACATGTGCGCATTCTTCAAAACTTCACAAACGCTGTTTTGCACGGTGAAAAATTAATTTCTCCCGCAAACGAGGCGCTTGATGAGGTTAAAGTTTGTAATATGGCATACCTCTCTGCATGGACAGGCGAAAAAATCAATGCCCCCATTGATGAAAATCTCTATCTTGAAAAATTACAGGAAAAAATCAACTCATCAAGCCAAAAGAACAATGATAATACCCAACAGGACCTTTTCGCATCAACCTATCTTAAAAAATGGAGCACGAATTGGTAAACATAGCCGAAAGGATATAAAATGAGAACAGTTTATTTTCTAAAAAACCGCGGTAGACCATTTACCGTCTTTGCCATGTCACTTGTAACCTTGCTTTTGTTTGTTGTATCAATCAGTGTTCACGCACCAAGCACGGGAATGATAGGACTTGTCCTCGGTGTTGTTCTTATCCTTGGTGCAATCCCTCTTCATTTGTTGGGAAGAAAAACGCATATCGGCTATATCCTTTGTATAATCGTTAATGCGTGGGCAATGGGCGTTTGCGCAGGCGCATATTTTGATAAAAGCGGTATTTCCGTGGAAATATCATCACTTTTGCCATCAATTGTGCCAAGCATTATAATCCTTTTCGCCCTTGCAATTTGTATGGTTGTAATTCCGCAAAGAAAAATGGCGGTAACAGTCATTTTCGCCCTTGTGGAAATTCTCTTTATAGTTATGGCGATAATCTTTTGGGTAAAGTTTGGAGCGGAGTATTATGCACTTGAATTTTTCTCACTTCTAATCGTAGGCTTTTATACAGTAATCCTCGCAGTTACGGTAAATGATGACCCGCCAAGCGAGAAAAAAGAATATGAAAACCTAAAACAAGCCTTTCTTGATGAAAACGAAGATAAAAGAAGTGTTTTAAGAGATGTTTCTATCGGTAGTTTCGGTGCTTTTATAGCCGTCTCAGTCGTTGTCCTCGCTCTTGTAGCAGGTGACGGACTTGACTGTGACTGCGGATGCGATAGTTGTGACTGTGGCACAGGCGGAAAAACAAAAAAAGCAAAGAAATAATACATTAATAAATAATAAAACCGACAAGCATGGCTTGTCGGTTTTTGTTGTAAAGATTTTATTCTTAATCAAGGCATAGTCTTGTATATCATCATTGCGAAAGTAATACAACCTACGGTTGATGATATACAC
>JAZNJK010000040.1:0-6943 GCA_045578005.1 Eubacteriales bacterium
TACAGAATACAGTGACAAAAATAGGGCGCAACGCCTTTAATAATTGCACCTCGTTAAAACGCGTGTCTAATCCCGAGGGTGTTACCGAAATAGAATTTGCAACATTTAGAGTATGCACCTCGCTTGAAACGGTAGAAATCCCAAAAACAGTTACAAAAATTGATAAATATGCCTTTTTGTCTTGTGACTCGCTAACCCTTGCCGTTCCAAACACAGTCACCCAAATCCATAAAACCGCCTTCGAAAACTGTCCCCAAAAAAACATCAAAATCATACACTCCCCCGAGTGGATTGACAACTAAACACCAAAGCCGTGTGGAAATTTCACCATACGGCTTTTTCCTTGCCATTTTATTTTTAAATTTCCTTGTAATTTCATAATATTTGTGCTATACTTGAAATATATACTCATTTTAAATTTAGAGAGGTTTAAAATCCGTGAAAGAGAGAATAGAAAAACTCCGTGCTACCTTGAAATATCATTCGAAAAGGTATTACGAAAACGATGCTCCCGAAATATCCGACTTTGAATACGATAAAATGTTCGAGGAACTAAAACAACTCGAAGCACAGCACCCAGAATTTTACGACCCAACATCTCCAACCCAACGCGTTGGCGGAATGGCACTTGATAAGTTTGAAAAAGTGCAACACGAGGTCCGTATGGGTAGCCTTACCGATGTGTTTGATTTTGACGCACTTCGTTCCTTTGTCCGTAGCGTCAAAAACGAGGTAGGCGAGAATACCGAATTTTCCGTCGAGCCGAAAATCGACGGTCTTAGTGTTTCGCTTAAATATGAAAACGGAATTTTGAGCGTTGGCGCAACCCGTGGAAACGGAGTAGAGGGCGAGGATGTTACCGCTAATATAAAAACAATTCGTTCAATCCCCCTTGAACTTGAAAAACCTCTTAATATCACAGTGCGTGGCGAAGTTTATATGCCCCGTGCATCTTTTGAAAGACTCAATAAGATAAAAGAGGAAAATGGCGAAACCCTTTGGGCAAACCCAAGAAACGCAGCCGCAGGCTCACTTAGACAACTCGACTCCAAAGAAACCGCTAAGCGTGGACTCGACATCTTTGTATTTAACTATCAAACAGGCTCACTTGAAGATGATACAATAGAAACTCATGCCCAAACGATAAATAAAATAAACTCCCTTGGTTTTAAAACAATTTCAATGCTTGCAGTTACATCAAGCGAAGATGAAATTATAAATGCGATTGAAAAACTCGGCAAAGATCGTCCAAACCTTCCGTATGATATTGACGGAGTCGTTATTAAAGTAAACTCTCTTGAAAAGCGCAAGGAAATGGGCGAGGGAACAAGCACTCCAAAATGGGCAGTAGCCTATAAATTCCCCCCCGAGCAAAAGATGACAAAACTCCTTGATATCATTGTCCAAGTAGGTAGGACAGGCGTTCTTACCCCACTTGCCGAACTCGAACCGGTAAAACTTGCCGGCACAACCGTATCAAGAGCAACCCTTCATAATATCGACATAATTAGAGAAAAGGACATTAGAATTGGCGATATCGTTATCGTTCAAAAGGCGGGCGATATTATCCCCGAGGTCGTTTCAAGTGTTCGAGAAAAGAGAAATGAGGACTCCGTCCCTTTCGAAATGCCAAATGCCTGTCCATCATGCGGTGGAGAACTTCAATATGACGATGCGTGCGACTTTGTCGATGATGAAACCGACTTTACTCTCGGCGCACTTCGTTGCACAAACCCCTCGTGTCCTGCCCAACTCGAAAGAAATATAACCCACTTTGCGTCTAAAAAAGCGATGAATATCGACGGAATGGGCGGTAAAATGGTTAAACTCTTGCTTGATAATCACCTAATTAGCGACCCGTCAGACCTCTATTACCTCAAAAAAGAGGACATCGAAGGGCTTGATAGAATGGGCGAAAAAAGTGCGCAAAATCTCATAAAAGCAATTGAAGACTCAAAAACCGCAGGACTTGCAAGAGTCATTTATGCCCTCGGAATTAGACACATTGGCGAAGTAGCATCAAGTGAACTTGCATCAAAATTCGGCTCAGCTGATGCGATTTTCGAGGCAACCGAGGAGCAAATTTGCGAAATTGAGGATTTTGGTCTTATCATGGCAAAGAGCGTTGTCGATTTCTTTAAACGACCAAATACACGCTACATCATCGACCGCCTTGCGTCAGTAGGTGTTACCGTTACCGAAAAGGTTGTAGAAAAAACAAACGAGTTCGAAGGACTTACCTTTGTCCTAACAGGCACACTTGAAAATATGACAAGAGATGAAGCGTCGGAGATGATAAAAGCGCGTGGCGGTAAAACTTCATCATCAGTATCAAAAAAGACCGATTATGTGCTTGCGGGTGAAGAGGCAGGTTCAAAACTTACCAAAGCCCAAGCACTCGGTGTCAAAATTATAAACAAAGAAGAATTTTTGAAAATGTGCGGAGTAGATAATGCTTAATCTTAGCGAAGGCTCAAAAAGAGCAATAACCCTTCTCAAAGAGTCAGGCTACGAGGCATATGCAGTCGGCGGTGCAATTCGTGATGCGATAATGGGACGAAATCCATATGATTTCGATGTAACGACAAGCGCCACCCCCGAGCAAATGCAAGAGGTTTTTAAAAACGAGCGAGTTTTTGAAACAGGCTTAAAGCACGGCACACTCACCCTTCATTATAAGGGCGAAAATGTTGAGGTCACAACCTATCGCATAGACGGTGAATACCTTGACTCGCGTCACCCAAGCACCGTTCAATTCACAACGGAACTTGAAAAAGACCTGTCCCGTCGTGACTTTACAATGAACGCATTAGCCTATGACCCAAATAGCAACACTCTTGTTGACCTTTTTGGCGGTAGAGAAGATATAAACAATAAAATAATAAGGGCAATCGGCAACCCCGAAAAGCGCTTTGCCGAGGACGCACTTCGCATTCTTCGTGCGGTTCGTTTTTCATCGAAACTCGGCTTTAAAATCGAAGAAAATACCAAAAAGGCAATGCTGAAAACCCTACCACTTCTCAAAAGCGTGTCAAAGGAGCGAATTGCTACTGAACTCAACGGACTTTTGTGCGGAGAGTATGCGAAAAACACGATTTTGGAGCATTATGAAATAATCAGTGCAGTCCTTCCTGAAATTGCCGTAATGCACGGATTTGACCAAAAAAATTCGTGGCACATCTACGATATTTTAACACATACCGCAGTAGTCGTTGATAATGTGCGCCCTGTTCCTCATATGCGCCTTATGGCATTTTTGCACGACATCGGCAAGGTGACAACATTTCATCTCGACGAAAATGGAGTAGGACATTTTTGGGGACATAATGAAGCAAGCGCTAAACGCGCCCGTGAGTTTTTTAATGAATACAAATACGATAACTTCACCAAAGAGCGTGTTTGTGAAATTATAGCGCAACACGACACTCACATAAAGGCGGACAAAATCGAGATAAAAAAGCGCCTTCGCAATATGGGAAAAGAGTCGTTTTTGGAACTTTTGGAACTTCAAAAGGCGGACAATGTGGCGCAAAATCCCGAAAAAACAAATATGAAACACTTTGATACCGTGCTTGAAATCTATAACAGTATCATAGAAAATAACGAGTGTTTTAGTCTTAAAACCCTCGCCCTAAACGGTAGCGACCTTATCCAAAACGGCTTTGATAAAGGTAAAACCGTTGGCAATGTTCTCGAATATCTTTTAAACGAAGTTATAGAGGAAAAAATCCCTAACGATAAACAAAAATTACTTGAAATGGCAAAGGAGCGTTTCTTAAAATGAAATACGAAAAGAATACTTACAAGAACTATGAACTCGGTTCGCTTCCAAAGGATAGTATAAAGGAACTTGAGGACCTTTCACGAATTAGCGCAACTGAGGGAATTGTCCTTCTCGAAAATAAAAACGACACTCTCCCACTCAAAAAAGGCGACCGTGTTTCCGTTTTTGGCAGAATTCAAAGAGAATATTATAAGAGCGGAACAGGTTCAGGCGGTCTTGTAAATGTAAAATATGTAACCAATGTTGTTGATAGCCTAAAAGAGTGCGATGGTATCGAAATTAATGAAGAACTTCTTTCCGTTTATGAGGAATGGAAGAAATCACATCCATTCGATTTCGGTAAAGGTTGGGGACAAGAGCCATGGTGTCAAGAAGAAATGGAACTTGACATTTCCCTCGTTGAAAACGCGCGTAAATTCGGTGATAAAGCAATTATAGTAATCGGCAGAACCGCAGGAGAAGATAAGGATAACTCCGCCTCTGAGGGCAGTTATCTTTTAACCGCAAAAGAAGAGGATATGATTAAAAAGGTCACCTCTGTGTTTGAAAAAACGATAGTTCTTCTTAATGTTGGCGCAATTATTGATATGAAATGGGTAAAAAAATACAACCCATCATCAGTCCTTTACCTATGGCAAGGCGGTATGTGTGGCGGTCTTGCTTGTGCCGATGTTTTGACAGGTAAGGTCAACCCAAGCGGAAAACTTGCCGATACAATCGCCTACGACATTAGCGACTATCCTTCAAGTGCCAACTTCGGCGCAAAGGATGAAAATATGTATAAAGAAGATATTTTCGTTGGTTATCGCTACTTTGAAACAGTTGCAAAAGATAAAGTCCTTTATCCGTTTGGATATGGAAAATCATACACATCATTCGACATTTCATCAACCGCTAAGCAAAATGGAAACAAAATCACCGTCACCGCAACAGTTAAAAACACAGGTGATGTGAGCGGTAAGGAAGTAGTCCAAGTTTACTTCGGTGCGCCAAACGGTAAACTCGGTAAAAGCGCAAGAGAACTTGTTGCATACGAAAAAACCAACCTTCTTGCTCCAAACGAAAGCCAAACGCTCACCCTCGATATCGAAATTGACAAAATGTGCGCCTACGACGATAGTGGAGTAACAGGAAATAAGTCTTGCTATGTGCTTGAAAAAGGCGATTATACCATCTATGTAGGCAATAGTGTTCGTGATGCCAAATCAACCTTCGTTTATACTCAAAACGAACTTAAAGTGGTTGAACAATGCACCGAGGCACTTTCCCCAAGAAAGAGTTTTGAAAGAATGGTTATGACCGAAAACGGTATCGAATACCAAGATGTTCCAACAAAAACTTACGACGCAAAGGAAAGAGTTTTAACAAACACTCCCGATGAAATCACATTCACAGGTGACCGTGGAATTAAACTTGACGATGTTAGAGAGGGCAAAGCATCAATGGACGACTTTGTCGCTCAATTAAATGATGAGGAACTTTGCTGTCTTGTTCGTGGCGAGGGAATGAATAGCCCTAAGGTAACCCCCGGCACAGGAAGTTGTTTCGGCGGTGTTACCGATGAACTTATCTCCTATGGCATTCCAATCGTTTGCACAACCGATGGCCCGTCAGGAATAAGAATGGATAGCGGACTTTTGGCAACAAGTATGCCAAACGGAACTTGTCTTGCGTGCACATTCAATAAGAGCCTTGTTCACGACCTCTATGCGCTTGAAGGCGTTGAAATGACCGCATACGAAATAGATGTAATCCTTGGTCCAGGTATCAATATTCACCGTAGCCCACTCAATGGAAGAAACTTTGAGTATTTCTCCGAAGACCCATTCCTTGCAGGCACAATGGCTGTCGCAATTTCAAAAGGACTTTCAAATGCGGGAGTTTACTGCACAATCAAACACTTCATGGCAAATAGCCAAGAATGGTATAGACACCATACTGACTCGATAATCTCTGAACGCGCACTTAGAGAAATCTATGCTCGTCCGTTTGAAATCGCAGTTAAGGAAGGTGGAGTTAAGGCAATAATGACCGCATACAACTGTGTAAACGGTGAACACTGTGCATCTTCCTACGACCTTACATATACACTCCTTCGCAAAGAATGGAAATATGACGGTTTTGTAATGACTGACTGGTGGGCAAAACTCACCGACCTTGACGGAAACGAAAGCAGTGACGACTTTGCAAGTATGGTAAAAGCGGTAAACGATGTCTTTATGGTAATGCTAAATGCAAAAACAAACAAGGATAATCTCCCAACCGCACTTGAAAACGGCTACCTAAAAAGAGCGGAACTTCAAAGATGCGCGAAAAACATTTGTAATTTCGTTATGCACACTCACGCATATGAGCGCTTTAAGGCAAACGGATTTAAGTATGAGGTAACAAATCTCGATACATCATCAATGACATCGCGCTACGAAATAAACAATATCGAACTCGGCAAACCACGTGAGTTGAAGATTGAAAAGTCAGGTAAATATGTCCTCGATATCGAATTTGAATCTCCACTCCCCGAACTTGCTCAAATAAATATAGGCGTCAGTGTTGACGGTGCTGATGCTTGCACCGCAGTTGCCAAAGGAACAAACGGAGAAAAGGGAAGTATCAAAACACCTATTTCTCTAATTAATTGGAATAAAGCAATTACCTTTAATTCAAAGGCAGATGTTAAAGTTATCTCTGTTAAATTCCTAATGTAATCAAAACTCAAAATAAAAAACGGATTTCATTGAAATCCGTTTTTGTTTTATTGTTCTTCGTAGATTTTGTATGTAGGAACAAGTTCTTTAACAAGATTCTTTATTTCCTCGCTTTCGGCATATGCCTCATCGTAAAGTTTATCAAGAACTGAAAGCAACTTTTTCTCATCAAATTCAATAGGCTTGCCAATGCTTATTTTGTCGTTAGCGGTTTTTACAAGCCCCTCTTCTTCCATAAGTCGCTCTTCGTAAAGTTTTTCACCTGGGCGAAGACCGGTTATCTCAATCTTAATGTCTTTATTCGGCTCATATCCAGAAAGTCGAATAAGGTTTTTCGCAAGGTCATAAATTTTAACTTGCTCACCCATATCAAGCACGAAAATCTCGCCACCCTTAGCATATGCCCCTGCTTGAAGCACAAGGGAAACCGCCTCGGGAATAGTCATAAAGTATC
>JAZNJK010000041.1:0-3132 GCA_045578005.1 Eubacteriales bacterium
AAGGCTTGTATTCAAGGCAAAATTTTGCCGATATATAAAAATATTTCAAAAAATTTTAACACAGAAGACGGGACTTTTGTCCGTTCCAAAACTGGTTCGTTCCATTCCCGTCAGGCATACCGCATTAAAGCACGCAAAAGGGCTTCAAAAGCAAATAATAAATCTCGCAAATATCAATCAAGATGAATAAAAGCTCGGCAAATGCCGAGCTTTTATTGTGTCGTGATTTCACTATCCCCTGACAAGTTTTTATTTAGCGATTTTTTCGAGGCACTTTTTAGTAAGTTTTTCGAAAAACTCCTCGCTCATTGGGTAATTTTTGAAGGTAAAATCCTCTCCTGTGAGTGATGAAAGGAGTTTTATAGTGCGTGTTTTACCGATACATTCCTCGGTTTTTTGGAGCAAACGAATATCGTTTAGCGCTTCCTTAAACACTTTTTGGCGAAGCGACGGAATTACTCCGTCCTTATATGGATAAACGGTAAACGCATCGCCCGACGGAAATCCCTCGTTATCTCTTTCGACACCTGCATCGGTTTCCTCAAACGGATTTAACTCCTTGCGCTTTGAAAGGCGGGTGTAGTAGAAGTTGTAACCCCATTGAAGAAATCCGACAATGTCGTATCTCCAAATTTGCGCACCGATTATGCGTGTTCTCGTGCTTGGCATTGCGATAAAGCGGTTAGACACATCCCAACCTTGCGCACAGCAGTAGTAACACCAAAAATCCTTGACTCCGTAATCGAAGAATTTTTCAAGTTCACTCGTTCCGCAAACAGGAGTTTTGACAAGTCCTCTTTTATAAAATTCGATGTTGGAAAGCGCGTCTATTTGCTCACAGCCGTCAATGAGTGGCAAAAGGATTTCGCTAACCGCCTTATACTGCTCAATATCGCGCTCCCCCGGTTCATCGGAGACGTGGAAGTAGATGTTTTTCTTATCCATTCCAAGCGATACAAGTGTGTTTATAACAGTCGGCACGAGCGCACGAAGGAACTTTTTATACTCCTCACTTGTAGCATCGGTATCCCAACCGAAAATGCGCTTTTTCTCACCGTCAACACTTGCAATAACCTTTGGTGCGTGTTTTGCGCCCCATTGAGTGAAGAAGTGGTTGATTTCAAGTTGCTTTATACCGCACGAAAGGGCAATTTTCGCATACCTTTCGAGTTTTTCGGTGTTGAATTTGAACTCACCGTTATCAAGTGTAACATCGACAAGTTGGACAGTTGGACGCTCTTCACCGATGTCGGTATCAAGCGGTGGAGTAAGGACGGGAGTTAGGAGCATTGTCATTCCGTGCGTGCTTGCAAGACGGATATATTTTTCAATAAGCGCCCAATGTTCGGGTGAGAACACATCAACTTTATGCACGCTTGCAATACAGTCGTTATGAAACCATTGTGTATAGAGTGTTTTTTGCGTCCCAAGGGTGGTGTCGTAAACTGTCACATTTACCCTCTTTGTAACGATTTCGTTTCCGTTTGAAAGGGTGATGTCTATGTATTTTTCACCGCTATCTTGAACACATTCCCCCTCGGTGCATAGCCACAGGGTCGTGTTTTTGCGCTTTTTTAGTGTAATTTTGTCTTCCTCAAACGGAAAAAGTGGGTCGGGGTATTCGCCCTTTTTATCTTTTAAATACTTTCCGTCGTCGCAACCGTTATACATAGGAAGACCAACATGTGCGTAGCCCACTTTATAGACTTTTAGTCCCTTAATGTCGGTCCCTATTTTGATATTCCATTCGCCGTCGCCATTGAAAACCGCTTGGCAGTTTATTTCTTGATTTTTCGCAACACGGATTTTCTTGTTGCCAAGTGACTTTCCATATCTTTCGCCCGATTTTTCAAAAATCTTGGCAAGTGATAAGTAAGTCGTAATTCTTACGCTCATTACTGTCTATCCTCCAAAGTTTGTTCAAAGAGCCATTTTGAATATGTTGCCATATTGCCTGTGTAGTCCCAAATATTATGGTCGTAGCCCGCAAGAGGTTTAAATTTATGCACAGGGTC
Source organism: Eubacteriales bacterium (assembly GCA_045578005.1). Lineage (GTDB taxonomy): Bacteria > Bacillota > Clostridia > Oscillospirales > CAG-272 > RGIG2000. Next base: position 2,016 of record JAZNJK010000041.1, read on the forward strand.
AAGTCCAAGTTCCTCACACGCGCTAAACATTGCGTCAACCATACTCTTTGTTCCTTGGTATTTTACAACACTGTCGCTTCCGCCGTGAAGGGCATAAACGGGAAATCTCTTTTCAACGAGCATTTTCGCCATAGACTCATCAGCGCCACCGCACATTGCAATAGCACCTGCAAAAATGTCGGGATTACGCATTATAATATCCCAAGTGCCGTAACCGCCCATTGAAAGTCCTGCTACATAGTAGCGGTTGGTATCGGTTTCAAATTCTTCCTTAATTTCATCAAGAAGTTCAAGCACAGCAGTAATTTCGTTTGACTGTTTAACCGTAGCGGTGCTATAATTTCCTATTGACCAACTTGTATCTACCCATTGATTTCCACCCGGACACTGTGGGCAAATGACAATGGCGTTCCAATATGGTGAATTTTCTTGTGAAAAGATGTTTGGAACGAAGTTTAGAAGTTGTCTTGCATTATCGTTTCCGCGCTCACCTGCACCGTGCAAAATTGTCACAACGGGCGGTGGGTTTTCGGGGTCGTAGTTTGACGGAATATAAATTCTATAAGGGATTGTGGTGTTATCCTTTGCCTTGTATGTGCGTGGCTCAAAAAGTGTATTAACAAGGGTTTCGTAACTTATATTGCCGAGTTTCTTATCAAGGTAGCCTGCATAGGCGATGTCCTTATACTCGCTCTTATGGTAAATTATGCTTTGCTCGGGTGTCATTTGACCGTTTTCACCGTCAAAAAGTTCGCCAAAAAGGTCAAGCGCATATGGATAGAGGCGATAATCGGTTGCGTAAATAACAAGGTCATCACCGCATACGCTAATTGCAAAATCGTTTGCGCCGTAGAGTTTTTTGGTTACATATTGAGCATCTCCCGCGCCCGAGCCGAAGATGATTTTATGTTCTGTGCCTGAACCGAAAATGTTTCTTGTTTCAAGTTGAATTCCGTATTCGGTCTTTACATAATTCAAAAACTGTGTAACATACTTTTCAAGTTCGCTATCGTCAGTATCGTAATAAACGACATAGTCACTCTCCCCATCAACGAAAAGGTTAAGTGTTTCGTTTTCGGGGAAGTCGGATCGTAGCCATGTCGTTCTGTGAGCCAAG
>JAZNJK010000042.1:0-2191 GCA_045578005.1 Eubacteriales bacterium
AGTCTATTTTTTTATCCATTGCGAAAGCAATGGCATATCATCAAGAGCGACAGGTCGCCCTTGTATCTCATCAGTCCGTCAGGACTGTATATCATCATGCGCCAGCGTGTATCAAAAAAGCGTTCTCAATGATGATATACAAAGCGTTGCTTTTATGATATGCAATTCCTTGCGAAATTGATGATACACAAGACATAGTCTTGACTTTAGTTAGATTGTGTGGTAGAATATTAGAAAGGTGATATTATGGCTAAAAATTACTTGTTGATATATTCGGAACAACTCGCAACCGATATTGGCTCGAATTACTACATAGAACAAAATAATTGATGAGCAGACTTTCAAAGCGTTATCTTCGAAATGCACTTCTTTGAGAGTTATGCTAATTGCTTCTTGTAAAACGGCAAAGGAGAACACACAATGAAAAATGAGTATAAAATCACAAAAGATTTAATGAAATCTTGGGCAAAGGAATATCACATACAAGGAACTGCAAATGTCTTTTTGTTTGTTCTTTTGTGTGTTGTAGGTATTATAGGAATATCCGGACTGATTTTTTCTATTCTACTGCAAACCGATTGGCTCGTTGTTTATCTTTACGCCTTGATTTTCGCCCTCGCCGTATATAAACTTTTTATTCAGCGCTTTGTCATTTGGTCAAAAAGATATAAATTATATTCTAACACCTACGGTGTTTCCGAGTGGATGCGCACCACAGAATTTTTAGATGATGAAATTATATTAACAGACCATACATCAATCAGCAAATTCAAATATAGCAATATTCAAAGAATAAAAGAGAACAACAATGTTGTTATGATATTTATGAATAACAATATGGCTTTGAGATTGTATAAGGACGCATTTGTTGAAGGCTCATGGGAAGAATGCAAAAAACTAATTCTCGAAAATAAAGAAAAATAAAAAGACCATTTAGCGTATTTAAGGCAAAAAAGAGCATTTGTTTACTGACAAATGTTCTTTTTGTTTTCCAAATCGCAGTATGGTTTACCGTGGACTTGCAAATCAAGTTTAGAATAATTTAACTCCTTGACTATACCCCGAAAATATGCTAAAATATAGTAAAATTACAAAAAGGAGATTGCCATGGCTGAATTTATAACAAAATGTGGTGTGTTATTGTTTTACACAAGCACCGATAAAGAAAAAATAGCCAAAATTCCCGACGGAATTACCGAAATTGCAAGTAACGCATTTTTTCACTGTATGTCGCTTGAAAAAATAGAAATTTCGCACGGCGTAAAGATAATAGGCAAAAATGCCTTTGCCGAGTGTGGCAATCTTAAAGAAATTATTATTCCCGACACAGTAACATCGATCGGTGATTTCGCCTTTGCTTATTGCGATTCTCTTGAAAGTATCGTTTTTCCCGAGGGACTAATATCAATCGGTGAAAATGCCTTTTTCGGTTGCGATAAACTCTCAAATATTACTTTGCCAACCACCCTTGAAAAGATAGGAAAGAGCGCATTTTATAAATGCACCGCACTTGAAGAAATTTTATTGCCAAATAGCATAACGGAAATCGGCAAAAATGCTTTTGATACTTGCACCTCCCTAAAATCAATCACTATTCCCGAAAAAATCACTAAAATAGAAAATTACCTACTTAAAAATTGCACCACCCTTGAAAAAGTCACCCTACCGCCTCACCTTAAAACCATCGGTGAAGGCGCATTTTACGAGTGTATTAATTTAACCGATATAAAACTACCAAATCCCCTTGAATGTATCGAGAAATCGGCATTTTTCCGTTGCCAATCGCTTGAACATCTTGCAATTCCCGATTCCGTTCATACCCTTGGCGAAAACGCATTCGATTCCTGTAAGGCTCTTGAAAGTCTTGCTATTCCAAAAGGAGTTTGCAAAATACCCAAATTTCTACTTTTCTTTTGCGAAAATCTCAAAACACTCACATTCCCAAGCACCATTACGGAAATTGATGACTGCGCCCTTTGTGGTTGCAAATCCCTTGAAAACATAGAAATTCCAAACAGCGTTGCAAGGCTCGGCAAAGAAGTGTTTTGTAAATGCATATCCTTAAAAACCATCAAAATCCCTGAGGGAGTGTGCGAAATTGACCGTGCAACATTCGAGGAGTGCTACGCACTTGAAAGTGTAGAAATACCGAATACTGTGACAAAAATAGGGCGCAACGCCTTTAATAATT
>JAZNJK010000043.1:0-10747 GCA_045578005.1 Eubacteriales bacterium
CTCGTAATCACCGCTTACGCATATACCGAGGGAGACGATGTTGAATTCATTCAAGATGCAACAACAGTATGCAAAGTTTCAACACTTAACTATGCCGACGGTAGCCTTTACACAGTATCATACGAGAAGGCAACAAGCGAACTTCAAGCCGTTTCAACCGATGCTATTGTTCCTACCGTGAAAAAAGAAAATTTTTAATAACAAACAAATCAAAAGCACTGCTTAAATAAGCAGTGCTTTTTTAGTATATTCGATTTTTTGTAAAATGATACCTGTTAATAAATTATGGCAAAACCAATTTATGTGAAAAGCACAATTTGGTCGAGAAGAGTGCGTTTTTGTGCATTTTGCACAAAAATCGGGGGGGGGTGCAATATTTTTGTGCAATTTGCCTTGACATGTTGAGTGCTATGTGATACAATTACATTGTAATAATATTTTATATTGGGTGTCGAGTCTCTCGACCCCGTAAGGAGAAAAATTATGAAAAAAAGACTTTTAATGCTCGCACTTTTTGTAGCGCTGTTCGTTGCGATTTTCGCACTAAGCGCAAGCGCAAGTGAAAGGACCAGTATAAGCTATACTGATGCAAGCGGAGTAACGCACGATGTTCCGATTGTAAAATATGATGACGATGTCGCTACCGTTGCAGGTGTACTTGGAAACAACGCAACACATCAGGGATATTTTGCTGACAACTCATCGTATGTTATCCTGAAGGCAAGCGACGGAAGCCTTACCGCTTACCCCACATGGTATATCATTGAGCCAGCGGGATCAAACAAGGATTATATAGCCATAAGCGAGGTTGAATACGGCTATGTAAATTCAAAGTCCGGAAAAACCTATTCAAAGGGTGCAACTCTTTATGTTGAATTCCCCGAGGGAATGACCCACCTTCGTAACAATGGCGTTTGGGGAAGAGGAACACATTATGAAAATAATGTTACCGAAATTGTTATCCCAAAATCTGTGACAGTAGCCGCAGCTAACGCATTTCAAAACAACACTACTCTCAAAAGGGTTTACATAAAAGAGGGTAGTGCTATGACTCAAATAGAGGATTATGCCTTCGAGGGCTGCACATCACTTGAATATTTTCAGTTTGACAGCCTTACAAAGCTAACGCTCATAGACGGCTTTGCTCTTGATACTAAGCTTGCAGGAGATTTGGACCTTTCTAAAAATACAGAATTGAAAACCATCGGTAATAATGCTTTTAAAGATGCATTGATTGGCAAAATCACTCTTCCCGATTCTGTGGAGAGCATCGGTGCAAAAGCGTTTGCCGGACCGAATTTCTACTTTGCAAGCCCATATTTGCCAAAAAATCTCACAACGGTTGGAAATGAATTTATTTATGGCACTAAAAACCTCAATTCGCTTCTCATTTTCCCCGAGGGCGTTACGGCTATAAATGATGAGGGCTTCTCAGGATGCTATCCCGCCGATTCAAGCCAAACCTTTACCCTTGTGTTCTTGGGCAAAATGACAAAGGTATGGATTGACGGACATTCATATCTTAACTGGGGATCACAAACAACAGTTTATTTTGCACAAAATAGTCTTAGCGATGTTATCGGAAAGGTTTATTCCTATACCGACAAGGCAACAGGAGCTCTTGGTAGTGTTATCGCTGATCAAACCTCAACAGGAACGCTTGATCTTGATATTGCATCACAATCACCACAAAGCTTATCACAGGTGGGCGATAACTTTATAAGACTTGTTTTCTGTGCTGACAATGGTAAGGTTGAAACCTCTCACATTCTTACAAATGATGGAAGAGCAATAACCGAGGACCGTGGCGACTTCGTAATGGATGGACACACTCATATCAATCCCGATTATGTAGATTGCACAGGCGAGCGTTGTATTGTTTGCGATGAAATGAATTACGCTCCACATATAGGCAACACCTATATAACAATAGCATATCCCGACGGCTTCGCTAAAAACGGATACGAAATGCACCTTTGCGATGTGTGTGATGCGGAGTATAAGAGCGATGTAACAAGGCTTCCAATCTTTGAGGCAAAGGCGGAAAACGGCTACTCCACAAATGCAGACGGCACAGGAATTGCCTTCGGCGGATATACAATAAACCTAACCGCGCTTGAAAATTATAACACCGCAAACCCCGAAAAGAAGCTAACCTTCGGACTCTTTATCGCAAACCCAACCTACATCGGTGAAAGCTATATGACAAATGGCGCAGTAAACGCATCAAAGGCGTTTTTGCAGGTAGACCTTACCGATACCGAGTATTCAAACATCTCTATTATGATAAACGGCTTCGTTGGCGATAGCGCAAGTATTTCTCTTGTAATTTCACTCTATGCCTATACCGATAAGGGAAGCGTGGAATTTATCCAAAGCGAGCATACCGCATGCGCCGACTCAGTAGTGGAAAAGGCCGATGCCTCACTCTACACAGTGACAATCACCTCGGTTAAAAACGCAGTAGGCGTTGCAAGCCTTGACGCACTCCCCGAAAACAAAAGGGAAGATGAATAATCCAATACCGCAAAATGGAAATCACCACTCAAATGAGTGGTGATTTTTGTTTAGTTATTCTTAAATAATGACAAAGCATCATAAACGCTTCTAACATCAATTACCGATACATCTTTCGGTATTTTGAGTTTTTTTCTATCGCTCTTTTGCGGAATTGCAATAGTTGTAAAGCCAAGACGGTAACTCTCGCTAATCCTCTTTTGAAGGTCGGAAATGGCACGGCACTCACCCGCAAGACCAAGTTCACCCATAGCAATCACATTTTGTGGCACAGGTATGTCCTTAATGCTTGAAATAAGCGCAAGCGAGAGCGCAAGGTCAATGCTCGGCTCATCAAGTTTAAGACCGCCGACAACATTTAGATAAATGTCACATTGTGAGAATTTAAGACCAAGACGCTTTTCCAAAATCGCAATAATAAGGCATACCCTGTTGTAGTCAAGGCCGTTTGCCGTCCTTCGTGGTTGTTGAAACGATGTAGGAGTAACAAGCGCCTGTATTTCCGCAATAATCGGGCGTGTGCCTTCCATAATGCAAACCGCACAACTTCCGCTTACCCCCTCGGGACGACCTGAAAGGAGCATTTCGGACGGATTTTGCACCTCGTAAAGACCCTTATCGGTCATTTCAAAAACACCAATCTCGTTTGTCGAGCCGTATCTATTTTTAATAGCGCGGATAATACGGTATGATTGCATGCGTTCACCCTCAAAGTAAAGCACCGCATCAACCATATGTTCAAGCACTTTCGGTCCTGCAATAATTCCGTCCTTGTTTACATGACCGACAAGCACAATTGAAATTCCTTGACTCTTTGCCTTGGCAATAAACTTAACCGCACATTCCTTAACTTGATTTACACTACCGGGAATAGATGCACAAGCAGGGTCGAACATCGTTTGAATAGAGTCAATAATCATCACATCAGGCTTGATTTTGTCAGTTTGAGCGATTATATTGTCGACATTTGTCTCGGTCATAACATAAGTGTCCGAGCCGGAAAGTTCAAGCCTTTCGGAGCGGAGTTTCAACTGTCCCTTTGACTCCTCGCCCGAAACATATAAAATCTTCGATGATATTTTTGAGCATATTTGCATAAGCAAAGTTGACTTACCAATACCCGGCTCACCCGCCAAAAGCACAACCGAGCCACTGACAATTCCACCGCCAAGCACCCTGTCAAGTTCCGAAATTCCTGTTGATGCACGAATATATTCGGGCATTTCCATATCGTCAAACTTGACCGCATCTGCCGAGTCCGAAATTATAGAACTTCTTTTCATCTTAACCTCGGGCGTTTGCGTGTATGTTTCTTCAACAAATGTATTCCAACTCTTGCAGTTAGGACAGCAACCAAGCCATTTAGGCGCTTGATAGTCACACTCCGTGCAAACATATACAGTCTTACTTTTCATTGATTTTATTTCCTCTCGTTTTTATCTCTTTAAAAGTCACATTGAAAAATCCCGTTCTCAAATCGGACCGTTCAAGAAGAGTCTTTTTATAATCCTATTTTATCACAACTTGAAATACTTGTCAAATCCAAATGGCGAAAAAATACGACATTATACCGACAACACAAGCGAACAAAAGAGAACAATCGACATTTTCGTGCGATATTTTTCATCGTTTAGGCGCAAAAGTTCATCTTCATTCGACAAAAATCCGCACTCAACAAGCACCGACGGGCATTCAAGCGAGGATAAAACGAAAATGTCACTCGTGGCACGCTTTATTTGTCGGTTGTTATTTGGTTGAAGATATGTGCGCATAGAGTTTTGAATTCCCCTTGCAAGAATTTCGCTTTTTGAATTGTTAGGCGAAAAATACACCTGTGTCCCACTATACTGTGTAAGTGAAAATTTGTTCATATGAATAGAAACGAAAACCGCATTTTCCAACTCATTTGCAATTCGCACACGATTTTTAAGGTCGTAAAGTTTCTTTTTGCCCGTGTAATCTTCCAAATCATCATATTTGTCATACAAAAGCGTGTCGGTGTCACGGGTCATAACGCACTTCGTTCCGTTAAGTTCGCAAAACGCATAAAGGAGTTTTGCAATCTTTAAATTCAAGTCCTTTTCAAGTGTTCCGTCACTTGCCACCGCCCCTGCATCTTCACCACCGTGACCGGCATCAATAACGATAACAGCAGGTGAAAAATCCTCTAAAACAACCGCCCCTGTGTCGCTAAGTGTCAAATTTAGCAAAAAAGCGGAGTAGAACGTCACTCCAATAATAAGCGCAAAGCAAAGTGCAAATTTCATAGCATAATAAAAAGCATATTTGTTTTTCAAAAAATCACCTCAAAATATTATATGAGGTGATAATTTGCAAAATTACTTATTTAATCTATAAACTTTTTTTGCGTTTTCGCTTGTGATGTGTGCCATCTCATCAAAGGAAACGCCCTTTATTTCGGCAACCTTTTCACAAGTTAGGCGGACATATTTCGGTTGATTCATCTCGCCCCTGTGTGGTGTAGGCGCAAGATAAGGTGAGTCCGTTTCGATAAGAATTCTATCCATCGGCACACTCTCGCACGCTTCAATGGCGCGTCGTGCGTTTTTGTATGTTACAACACCCGAAAATGAAATAAACCAACCTAATTTAACAAGTTCCTGTGCCATTTCCGCTGAACCCGAAAAGCAGTGGAAAATTCCCGTAACTTCGGGAAAAGCACGGATAATATCCATACAGTCCCCGTGTGCGTCCCTGTCGTGAATTATAACGGGAATGTTAAGTTCACGCGCAAGTTCCATTTGCGCTACAAAAAACCGCTTTTGCTTTTCTAAATCCGAGTCCTCATAGTGATAGTCAAGACCAATCTCACCAAGCGCAACGACCTTTTCATTCGCTAAAAGAGTGCGCAAAGGTTCAATGATTTCGTTCTCGTTTTCGTAAAGCCTAACATCATAAGGATGCACTCCGCAAGATGCATAAATTTGCTCAAATTTCTTTGAAAGAGCGACACTCACCCCCGAATTTTCAAGATTTGTGCCTATATTCACAATAAACGAAATCCCGTTTTCAAGTTGGTGTCTAATGTAGTCCTCGGTGTCACCGAAACTGTTTTTCACCCATTCATCATCACAATGGGCGTGTGTATCAAATAACATAAATCTAAAATCTCCCAAAAAGGGCTCGTAAAATCCGAGCCCCCAAAATTAAATTAACTAATTCTTTGACCGTTAGGTGTCTCACCATCAAGGAAAACAACACGGACAGTGTCACCGCTTGATGCAAGAATCATACCCTGTGACTCAACTCCGCAAAGTTTCGCAGGGGCAAGGTTTGCAACAACGATAACCTTCTTGCCAATAAGGTCCTCTGGTTTGTAATATTGAGCAATTCCCGACACAACTTGACGCTTTTCATATCCCAAATCAAGTTGAAGTTTGAGAAGTTTCTTTGCCTTTGGAACATTTTCACAAGCGATAATTTGCGCTGTGCGTAATTCAATCTCGGCAAATTTGTCAATACCGATAATAGCGCAACCCTCTGGCTTTTCGGGAACTTTTTCCGCCTCTTGCTCTTTTTCAAGAGCCTCAAAGAATGCTTTTTCATCAATTCTTTGGAATAGGTTAGGAGCATTGTCCGCAACACTGACACCACAAACAAGTGAGCCGAATTTAATATCTTCAAATGTTGTCTTATCGGTGTTTATTTGTCTGAATATTTCCGCACAAGTTGAAGGAATCATAGGTGAGAGCATAACCGCACCAATTCTAATTGCTTCAAGAAGATTGTAAATTACAGTGCCAAGACGAGCCTTGTCATTTTCGTTCTTTGCAAGCACCCAAGGAGCAGTTTCGTCAATATACTTGTTAGTTCTGCTAAGCATATCAAAAATATCCGAAACCGCATCAGCAATTCTAAACTCGTCCATATGTTCGCACATTTTCTCAAAAGCCGAAGCGCACTTTTCCTTCAAATCACAATCGAGTTCGTTCTCCTCGGCAGGAGTTGGAATTACTCCGCCAAAATATTTTTTAGCCATTGAAACAGTTCGGCTAACAAGGTTTCCAAGGTTGTTTGCAAGGTCCATATTGTATCTTGAAATTACAGTTTCATAGGTAATGCTACCGTCAGTGCCGTAAGGCATTTCGGAAAGAGCATAGTGACGCACACCATCAACACCAAACTTCTCGGCAAGTTTATCAGCATAAACAACATTACCTCTTGATTTCGACATCTTATCCTTGCCAAACATAAACCAAGGATGCGCAAAAATCTTTTTAGGAAGAGGAAGATCAAGCGCCATAAGAATAATAGGCCAGTAAATCATATGGAAACGCACAATATCCTTACCGATAATATGCACATCAACAGGCCAATATTTTTGGAACAGTTCGGGTTGAACTTCGTTTGCAGGGTCATAGCCAAGACCTGTGATGTAGTTTGTAAGAGCGTCGAGCCAAACATAAGTTACATGTTTAGGGTCAAACTCAACAGGAATACCCCAACTAAACGATGTTCTCGAAACGCAAAGGTCTTGAAGTCCCGGCTTTAAGAAGTTGTTAACCATCTCGTTTTTACGGCTTTCAGGTTGAATAAAGTCGGGATTTTCTTCAAGGTGTTTCATAAGTCTGTCAGCATAGTTGCTCATCTTGAAGAAATATGCCTCTTCCTCGGCATGAGTAACCTCACGGCTACAGTCGGGACACTTTCCGTCAACAAGTTGTGTCTCGGTAAAGAATGACTCACAAGGTGTGCAATAAAGTCCCTTGTATGAGCCTTTGTAAATATCGCCCTTGTCGTAAAGTTTCTTGAAAATATTCTTAACGGCAGTCTTGTGGTAATCATCGGTTGTGCGGATAAAGTGGTCATGGCTTGAACCCATAAGACCCCAAATATCCTTAATAACTCCCGACATCTTGTCAACATATGCCTGTGGTTCAAGTCCCGATTCTTTTGCGAGATTTTGGATTTTTTGTCCATGTTCATCAGTTCCGGTCATAAAGCGGACATCATATCCACGAAGTCTTTTGTATCTTGCATATGCGTCAGCCATAATGATTTCGTAAGTGTTGCCGAAGTGTGGCTTTGCAGATGCGTATGCAATCGCTGTTGTCATATAAAATCTTTTCTTGTCCATAATAAACTCCTTATTTAACCTCGTTTGCGCCCACATAAACCGTGTCGATTTCGGGGTTTTCAATATCTTTAATAACAATAAAATCCGAACGGTAGGAAGTATCAATCTTTCCAACACCGACAGCCTTAATCATCTTTGCGGGGTTCGTTGTAGCATACTTGATAGCCTCGTTTAGAGGAATGTTACAAAACTTCATAAAGTTTGTAAGCGCCTTGAACATTGTAAGCGTGCTTCCTGCAATAACACCGAATTCGTTTACTGCAACACCGCCCTTAACCGTAACGCCAATTCCCGCCACCTCGGAAGAAAATCCTTCGTCGGTGCATGCCAAAGCAATAGAGTCGGTAATAAGCACAAGTTTGTCGCTCGGCTTTGATTTGTAAGCGAGTTTTACAAGTGCGGGGTGTGAATGATATCCGTCGGCAATCAGTTCGGAATATGCCATATCAATCGTAAGCGATGCAATCGTTGCCCCAGGCTCTCTATGGTGCATCTTTGTCATCGCATTGTATGTGTGAGTAAATGAGCGTGCGCCAATTTCAAGTGCGTGCAATGCTTGTTCGTATGTTGCCGTCGTGTGCGCAATACCAACGGTAATACCAAGTTCGTTTGCCTTTTTGATAAATTCATCTCCGCCCTCAACCTCGGGAGCAAACGATGCGTGAATTGGAAGTGGCATCATACAACTTGCAAGGTCTTCAAGTTCATTTGCATTTGGTTTAGCCAAAAGATGTTCCGCGTGAGCACCTTTTGCCTGTGGATTTAAGTATCTACCTTCAAGGTGAACACCGATAATGTTTGCGTGTCCGTCTTTTGGATTGTTTCTTAATTTGTTTATTCTAACCGATGAACTTTTAAGATTGTCATATGTGTCCGAGGCAAGCGTCGCCATAATAGATGTCGTGCCTTCTTTTGCATATATCTTAATCATCTTTTCTATTTCATCTTCACTTGCAAAATTGAAGTCAAGTCCGCCAAGTCCGTGTGTATGCACATCAATAAGACCGGGGATAAGATATTTTCCGTCAAGGTCGATAATTTCGTATTCATCTTTGTCAACCGCTTCATTTGTAATCCGTTCAATAGTATCCCCAAAACAAAGCACATTTGCATCGACAAAGCATTCATTGTCCGAGTCGAAAATCTTTCCACCCACAAAAGCAACCTTTTTCATAAAATCCTCCGTTGTCAAGGCAGTTCAAAATCATAAACTACCAAGTTTCAAAGGTTAGAGAAGGACAAAATTGCCCACTCACCTCATAATACATTATTTTAACAAAAAAAAGCCCCAATATCAAGGGCTTTTTATATTTTTTATAATTTTATGCGTTAATTATTTTATAAATCTCGTTTTTGGCAACGCCTCTATCTTTCGCAACCGACTTAATTGCGTCCATCTTTGAAAGACCGAGTGAAATATAATGCTCAAAATGTTGTTCAACTGTCATGTTAGACCAAAATGCGTCATTTTTAATATCGTCCGCACTTTTTCCCTCAATAACAAGGACATACTCACCCCGTGGCTCATTTTCCTCGTAGTAAGAAATAGCACCCGAGAGGGAAGTGCGAATAACTTCCTCGTTCAACTTTGTAAGTTCTCTGCAAAGCGCAATTTTTCTATCCCCAAACACTTCCAAAATATCGCCAAGTGTCTTTTTTAATTTGTGAGGTGCTTCATAAAAAATAGTTGTGCGTGTATCGTTCTTTATCTCGTTAAGCCGTCCGTTTCTCTCGTTTTTGTTAGTGCTTAAAAATCCCTCAAAGCAAAATCTTCCTGTCGCAAGTGCGGAAAGGGCAAGTGCATTTACCACCGCCGAACAACCGGGGACAGATGTTACCGTAACACCCTTTTCGGCACAAAGGCGAACAAGATCTTCACCTGGGTCGCTTATTGCAGGAGTGCCGGCATCAGTAACGAGCGCACAACTCTCACCGTCAAGAAGTCTTGAAACGATTACCTCACCGCGCTCCCTTTTGTTATGCTCAAAGTAACTCACCATCGGTTTACTAATCTCGAAATAGGCAAGAAGTTTACCTGTATTTCTTGTATCTTCCGCCGCTATAAAATCAACTTCGCTAAGCGTTTTCAATGCTCTTTCGCTTATGTCAGACAAATTGCCGATAGGAGTGGCTACAAGGTATAAAACCCCACCCTGTATCGCGTTTTTGTCCTCTCTTGAAACATTTTTAGACTTTATACTACTCATTTTCGTTCCTTACCATTTATTTCTTCTCGTCAAATTCAAAACTGCAATTCTCGTAAATTTTTGAAAACCTTTCGGTGTATTCATTTGTCCCGTCTTTGTAGATAAATACAGGCTCGGTAACAGTCGTTCCACTCTTCGCCCCAAGTTTTGCCGAAATTAGCAAAAGACACGGTGGAGTGGTTGAATTTGGATATATAAATGTTACTTTTTTAGGTTCTAAACCGTTCGATTTTAGCGCAAAAACCAAATCCGCCATTCTGTCGGGACGGTATACGACATAAAAGTCACCACCATGCTTTAAAATGCGTTTGGCACAGGCACAAAAATCACCAATATCACCGCAAACTTCGTGCCTTGCAATATTCTTTTGCTCACACTCATTCGCCTTGCCCGAATTGTTTTTCATATAAGGCGGATTTGAAAAGACAAAGTCCACCTCTTTTATCGTATCGGTAGCACATGCGTCTTTGACATTCTTGCAAATTGCGGTGAATTTGGAATCAAGACCATTTAATTTTGCGTTTCTCTCACAAAGGTTTTTGAACTCCTCTTGCACTTCAAATCCAAATACATGTGCGCACTTTTTGCGACTTAACGCAAGTAAAGAAACAACTCCCGTGCCAGCACCGAGTTCCGCACCGATAAGTTTCGAGCGTGATGGCAAAAATGCCGATAAAAGATATGCGTCAGTGCCGAAAGTAAGCCCGTTTTTCTTTTCAATCAAGCGGAGATTTTCGTTTATTTCGTTAATTCGTTCATCATTATTAAGCATCATAACAATAAAAAATGGCTATTAAACAACAACGGACTCGGTAAGGAGTCCGTTAGGTTGTTTAAATTGAAATTATTCTTCAACGATAGCATCAACAGGACATTGACCAGCACATGCTCCGCAACCAACGCAAACATCAGCGTCGATTACATA
>JAZNJK010000044.1:0-10650 GCA_045578005.1 Eubacteriales bacterium
CCTCAACATAGAGCCAGTCACGAACATTAATTCCCTCACCATAAACAGGAAGTGGCTTGTCGTAAAGCGCATTCGCAATCATAAGCGGAATGAGTTTTTCAGGGAAGTGGTAAGGACCGTAGTTGTTTGAACAACGGGAAATTGTGATAGGCAAACCGAATGTTCTGTGATATGCTTGAACAAGAAGGTCCGCACTTGCCTTAGATGCTGAATAAGGGCTTGATGTATGGATAGGTGTTGTTTCGGTAAAGAAAAGGTCGGGACGGTCAAGTGGAAGGTCGCCATAAACCTCGTCGGTTGAAACTTGGTGATAACGCTTGATGCCGAATTTTCTACACGCATCCATCATAACTTGTGTTCCCATAATGTTGGTGTTAAGGAATACACCGGGGTTTTCGATAGAACGGTCAACATGGCTCTCCGCTGCAAAGTTTACAACGATGTCGGGATGCTCCTCTTCGAAGATAGCATAAATAGACTCTCTATCGGTAATGTCAGTCTTGCAGAAACGGAAATTAGGGTTGTCCATAACAGGAGCGAGTGTTTCCATATTTCCCGCATAAGTAAGACAGTCAACGCAAATAATTTTGTAGTCAGGGTGTGCTTTGAGCATATAGTGAACAAAGTTTCCGCCAATAAATCCGGCACCGCCAGTTACGATAATTTTCATAATTTTAAACTCCTTTATACATAGATGTTGAATTAAATTGTGGGCTTATTCACCCTTATAGTTTTCGATAAAGCAGAGAAGTGCGTCTTCCCAATGTCTAAATTCGTTTCCAACCGTTGAGCGAAACGCCATATTGTCAAGTGCCGAGTAGGCAGGGCGCTTAACAGGGGAAGGAAAATCGTCACTTGTGCAAGGCGAAACATCGGCATTGATATTTGCAAATTCCACAATTCTTTGTGTGAATTCATACCAAGAACATTCGCCCTCGCCCGTTCCGTGATAAATTCCGTATTCCTCGGTAGGAAGTAGTTTTAACAAATGATGCGCAAGGTCACAAGCATTAGTCGGGTTTCCGCGTTGGTCACAAACAACCTTACAAACGCCCTTTTCTCTTGCAATATTCATCATAGTCTTTACAAAGTTTTTGCCATAGTAACCATAAAGCCAAGATGTGCGAACGATGAAGTATTTCGAGCATTGTTCTCTTATATACTGTTCACCGAGCAGTTTAGTGCCACCGTATACGCTCTTTGGATTTGTCGCATCGTATTCCTTATATGGACTTGACGCATCACCCGCAAAAACATAGTCGGTTGAAACATGGATAAGTTTTGCACCGTTTTCCTCGCACACAATAGCAAGGTTTCTTGGTCCTATCGCATTAGCCTTAAAGGAAAGTTCCGCACCGTCCCCCTCGGCCATATTTACATTAGTGTATGCCGCACAGTTTATGACTGCATCGTATTTCTTTGACTCAAACGCACCACGCACTGCATCAAGGTCGGCAATGTCGAGCGTGTCGATGTCAACATAATCAATGTCGTTTTCGCATTTTAGAATATCGGGAGTTCCAAGTTCGGTGAAGCCTCGCTCAAAACACTTTCTAATCTCAATGCCGAGTTGTCCTTTTGCTCCGGTAACAAGAATTTTCATTAGTATTTAACCTTACCTTCCGCAACTCGTCTTAAATGCTCACCATAAGTTGATTTTCCGTATCTTTCCGCACTTTCGAGAAGTTTTTCTTTGGAAATCCAACCATTGATATACGCAATTTCCTCAATAGCGGAAATTTTAATACCTTGACGCTTTTCAATCATTTGAACGAATTGTCCTGCCTCAATAAGTGAGTCCATTGTTCCTGTGTCAAGCCAAGCAAAACCTCTACCGAGAAGTTTAACATCGAGGTCGCCGTGGTCAAGGAAAATGTTGTTAAGCGATGTGATTTCAAGTTCACCGCGCTTTGATGGTTTAACTTGCTTTGCGAACTCAACGCATCTATTATCGTAGAAGTAAAGACCCGTTACCGCATAATTCGATTTTGGATTTTGTGGTTTTTCCTCAACGGAGATAACCTTATTGTGTTCATCAAACTCAACAACTCCAAATCTTTCGGGGTCGTCAACATAGTAGCCGAATACACTCGCACGGTGATTTTCCTCGGCATTTTTAACAGCCTCTTTCAAAACCTTTGAAAAACCATTTCCGTAGAAAATGTTATCGCCAAGCACCATAGCACACGCATCGTCACCGATAAACTCCTCACCGAGCAAAAATGCCTGTGCAAGACCGTCGGGAGAGGGTTGCACCTTGTATGAGAGTTTAATTCCGTAGTCGCTTCCGTCACCGAGAAGGTTTTCAAAGTTAGGAAGGTCGCGTGGAGTTGAAATGATAAGAATATCCTTAATTCCCGCAAGCATAAGAGTTGAGAGAGGATAGTAAATCATTGGTTTGTCATAAATTGGTAAGAGTTGTTTTGATGTTATCATTGTAAGTGGGTAGAGTCTTGTTCCGCTTCCACCCGCAAGAACGATTCCTTTCATAGGTTAATCTCCTTTTTATCTTGTTTTTTAAAATTATATCTGCCAAAAAGATACATCAGACGGAAGACAATGCCCTCACTAAATGTCTGTCTATACATTTTAGTAGTCAAAATATAGCCGAGGCGAGTAAAGAAATTCTTTTGATTTTTGAAATACCGCATCGCCTCTTTTCGGTATTCGAGTGGGATTTTGTCACCGTAAAGTTCACAAAATGCCCGAAGTTGATACGAGAAACGCCTACTTTTTCCGTTTTTAAGCCGTTTAAGTCGCTTTATAAAATTCTTAATAGGACCTGTTTCGTAGCCGATGACATTGTTTCCGTGTTGACGGTAGAGTGTTGTGCGTTCCTTATCGTAGTATGCCGAGCCAAACGCGGTAGCAACAAGGTAAACCCAAGAGTCATGCACATCCATATCCGCACTGAAATATGGTTTTAGTATGTCAATCAGCGCCCTGTTACATACTTGTGAGTGACCTACACACGCATTTTGTATCATCGCATTGTAGAAAGTAAGCGGTCGTTTTGCCACAACCGTCTTGCCCTTGATTTTGAGCGAGTCGTCGGTGATGTGTGAACAGGCGGAGTAGAGGTTTGGTTCACTTTCGTTTGTCTTATTTAAATATTCGCACGCCCGCGCAAGTTTGTTCGGCAACCACACATCATCTTGGTCGCTGAATGCAAAGTAGGCATGATTCATATCACACATTAAAATAAGTTCGTGCATACTTGCATTAAGTCCAATGTTTTCACCGTAAACAACTTGCCAACCGAACTTTTCGGAGTATTCCTTTAAAATATCACGGGTTGAGTCAGTTGAGCCGTCGTCACGAATAAATACCGAACATTCATCATAGTTGACAAGTGCGAGGTAACTGTCAAGTTGTTCTCTTAAATGGTTTTCACCGTTATATGTGGAGAGAAGAATTTGGACTTTCTTCTTTTGATTGTCGTTTGAAAAATTCTCGTTTGCCGACAAATTTTCGCTTTCCAAAACGATGTGTTCCATATCAAGTTACCTCCTTTACAAACTTATTTTTGACAAATTTTTTGCCAAATTGCATAGTTACACAAAGTTAGTATACCACTATTTTCCCAAAATGTCAATATAAAATATAATTTTAATAATATATACATGGTCGAGGACGAGCGGTGATATTCAACCTAACGGTTGATGATATGCACGACAAGTCGTGATGATATACAGTCGCAAGCGACTGATAGTAAAACACTAAAAATGTCCATTTTTAGTGTTTTACAGCCACAGGGTGAGGGATTTTGACAAAAATGGAGAAAATGCGAAAAATAGCCAAAAAATGTGTTTTATAGATACATATCGGCACTTTTTTGCGTTTTTTGAGTGAAAAATGACTTGCGTGGCGGTAAAATCGCATATAGAACGAAAAAACGGAGCAAACTCGCTTGGGAGCGAAAAGCAACCGCGAAAACCGTCAAAATCCGCCATTTTATGTGACGATTAGATGAAAATTTCAAATTTACAAAATATTCTTATTGATTTTATGCGATATATATGTTATACTTAATGTTGATCTAATATACGCGATATATTTGTGTGCGTGTATTATGACTTAAAATGCTAAAAACAGGAAAGGTAAAAAAATGATAGAAATCAAAAACCTCGCAAAGAGATACGGAAATCATTTTGCGGTTGACGATATTTCTTTTACGATTAACGACGGTGAAATAGTTGGATTTCTCGGCCCTAACGGTGCAGGAAAATCAACGACTATGAATATCATAACAGGATATTTATCCTCAACATCGGGAACGGTTGTAATTGACGGTCACGATATTCTTGAAGACACGCTTGAAGCGAAAAAGTGCGTCGGTTTCTTGCCAGAGCAACCGCCACTCTATATTGATATGACCGTGTGGGAATATCTCTCGTTTGTTTATGACCTTAAAGGATGCGATTTTAATAAGAAAAAGCATCTTGATGAGGTTCTCTCTCTTGTGAAGATTGCCGATGTAAAAAATCGACTTATTCGCAATCTTTCAAAGGGATATAAGCAAAGAGTAGGCATTGCGGGTGCGCTTATCGGCAATCCGAAAATCATCATTCTTGATGAGCCGACAGTAGGTCTTGACCCACAACAAGTTATAGATATAAGAAGCCTTATTCGTAACCTCGGTAAAAAGCACACAGTAATCCTCTCAACACACATTATGCAAGAGGTTCAAGCCGTGTGTGACCGCATTATCGTCATCAATAACGGCAAGATAATTGCCGATGAAAAGACTGCAAGTTTCAATAACGCAGTAAATCAAAACACAAAATACCGTGTCAAAATCGCAGGACCGCAAAGGGAAGTTTTGCGCCACCTTCGTTCGCTTGTCGGTGTCGTTTCGTGTGAACTTCACGGTGAGCGTGAGGGTGATGCTTTCTCATACGATATTGAAAGCGCACCGAACATTGACATCAGAAAGACGCTTTTCCGCGCTCTTGCCGAGAAAGAATGGCCAATGCTCGGTATGGAAGGTGTCGGTATGGAACTTGAAGAAATCTTCTTGCGCCTTGTAAATAAAGGAGGTAACAAATGATAGCGATATTCAAGCGTGAAATGCGTTCTTATTTCACAACCTCCACAGGATATGTATTCCTTGCAGTTGCCCTCGTTTTGTCGGCAATCGCTTTCGGTGCAAGCACACTTATGCTTTCATCAAGCGATACAGGAGCATACTTTACAATTATGCTTTTCGTTCTTCTCATAATCCTTCCTATTCTTACAATGAAAACATTTAGTGAGGAAAGAAGGACAAAGACCGAGCAACTTTTAATAACCGCACCGATTACAACAACTCAAATGGTCATGGGCAAGTTCCTTTCGTGCTTTTGCATGTTTGTTATCGCCCTTGTTATCTCGTGTGTAAACTACATTCCGCTTTTTGCATATGCCGATACAACATCAAGCGCCGCAACGAGCCTACCGCCAAATGTCGCACTTATTGTAGGTAATATGATTGCCCTTCTTCTTGTTGGAATGAGTTTTATAGCAATAGGCATATTTGTTTCATCTCTTACCGAAAACCAATTTGCCGCAGTCGTTATAACAATAGCAATCCTTTTAGGACTTCTTCTTGTCGGCTTGTTCAATAACTTTATTGAGTCATATGCTATAAGAACGGTTATCAGTTGGCTCTCAATTTACAGTAGATTTACCAACTTTACATACGGAATTTTTGATATAGGTGCGCTCATTTATTACATTTCGATAAGTGGTGTGTTCGTATTTCTCGCGGTGCGCGTGTTTGAAGCGCGTAAATACCGCTAAGGAGGGGCAAGATGAAGACAGGATTTCTAAAGTCGCTTGCCGACTCTAAAAAGATTAAATATTCCACAATTAGCACAGCATTTATTGCAATAGTTATCGCCATTGTAATAATGCTTAATGCAATATCAACTGTCCTTTCCGAAAAATTCGGTTGGTATATTGATATGACAGATGAGCAAATGTTTTCACTCTCGGACGACGCAAAGAAACTTCTCGATACGATAAATGATGAAGTTCAACTTGAAATAGTTTTCCCTTACGATAAGGACGAGATTGATACAAATTACGCAAACACTCAAACAACCGGTGCAATCGGTTATGTTCACTCCACCGCCGAGCAAATTTTGAAGGCGTGTGACAATGTCACCGTTTCCTATCACGATGTAGATAAAGATTATCTTTTCTATAAAGAGGCAGGAGTGCTTGGCAAAGCGGGAGACGACAAAATTCTCATTTTGAGAAAAGACATAAACGGCAAGTATGTCGAGGGTGATTTTAGAGTTTACCCCGTAAACTACTTCTTTGTCGGTGATACAAAGGGCAACCTTTACGGCTATAATGGAGAACTTATGTTCCTATCCGCCCTTCTTGCAATGTCACACGACACAGTCCCCGTTGTTTATTTCACAATAGGACACTCCGAGCAATCGTTCAATGATGATGTTTCAATAAGTTACGAAACGATAAATGAGGCATTTGTTGCCGGCAAAATCAACGAAAAAGCGCTTGAACTTATGCGTGTATTCTGCGATAGCGGATTTGTGGTTAAACCTCTTGACCTTGTCACCTCGGAAATTCCCGATGATGCAAGAATTGTCGTTATCAATCAACCAAACAGCGACTTTGATGATGGCGAAATTTATAAGTTGACAACATATCTTGAAAAAGAGGGAACAGTATTTTGCTTTACCCCTCACAGTGTCAACCTTCCAAACCTCTATACCGCACTTGAAACAAACTACGGTATAGCAATCAGACCTAACGCAACACCTGTTGAAGATACTTCAACTCAATTCGCAAACACAAAATATACACTTCTCGCAAATGTAAGCACAACCGATAACAGTTTTGCAACAAAGCAGTATTTCGGCTCACTTAACTCATTTGCATCGGCAAGGGCAAGACTTATGAACTGCGCTACCCTTGATATAGATGAGAAGTTTATGACAACCGAGGGTTATCAAACAGGTAGTATTATAAGATACACCTACCCACTTCTTGAAACCACAAGAAATGCGGTATATGGCGACAGCAAAGGTGTTTACAACCTTATGGCAGTAAGTTCTCGCGAACAATGGAGTTACGAGGGACAATACAGTTCATTCTCGTATCTTGTTGTATGCCCATCAAGTGACTTCGCATCAAACGAGTATCTTGCATCAACCTCCGCACCAAACAAAAATATGATTTTGTCACTCATTCAGTCAACATCAAGTGTTCAAACACCTGTAAATCTTGAATACAAGACATTTATGACATATGAACTTGATATTACTGACCGCCAAGCACAAAGCGCAACAGTCGTTCTTGCAACGGTTGTTCCTGCACTTGTCGTTCTTTGCGGAGTTGTAATTATGGTAAGGAGAAAACACAAATAATGAAGATGAAGAATAAAAAAATAACACTAATCGTGCTAAGCGCTGTGCTTGCCCTTATAGTTTTGCTTTACTTCTTCGTTATAGTGCCCCTTATGAATGAGGAAAAACCCGAAAGACCTACGCTTGAAACGGGCGAGGGTGAGGGAAACTACTACGGATACCTTATGATGTATCCCGAAATCGATTCAAGCGACCTAATTTCAATAAGCATAACAAACTCCCACGGCTCATATTCCTTTACCAACAAAATTAGTGAGGATACAGGCACAAAAAACCTCTCCCTTACAAATTATCCAAGGTTAAAGTTAAGCCAAAGCGCACTCTCCGATTTAAGAGTTTATACCTTAAATACACAGTGCAAGTCAAATGAGCCACTTAGAAACTGCTCAAAAGAGCAAATGGCACTCTACGGAGTTACCGAGGACACCTGTCAAGCAAGTTACACCGTCAAGTTTAAAGAAAACGGTGTGGAAAAAGAGTGGACCGTCTATATCGGTGACAAGACCTTGTCTGCGTCAGGCTCGTATTTTGCCTCGGTAAAGGGAAGAAATGTTATTTATGAAATAGGTAGCGGACTTGAAAGCGCGCTTATGAAAGCGAGAGAGGATTTTATTGACCCACTCATTTGCGCAATCTATAACGAAACTGAGGTCGTTTTTGAAATTCAACGACTAATGATAGGTAATTCGAACGAGTCGTCGCCATTTATCGGTATAAATGCTACAAGAGATACCGAGGGCGAGGAAATATCCGTTAAGTATAATGTTCAATTCCCTGTAAATGCAAAAAATGTAACCGCAAACACAACCTATATCTCAAATGCGCTAAACCACCTTCTTGTTAATTTCACCGCCGAGAAAATCGTGGAAATTGACCCAAGTGAGGAAACTTGCGCAAAATACGGTCTTGGAAAGGACGATGTGACAAGGGTAGTCAACCTTCGCTCCTTTGACCTAAAAGAGTATAGATATACAATGAGCAAAAAGACGACAAATGAGGAAGGAAGTTTCTATTATCTCCTAATCCCCGCAAAAACATCGAAAGATGTGTCGTTAATTGCAAGAATTCCTGCCTCTGCATACGATTTCTTAGAGAGCGAAAACGCAATAAAATGGGTAGCAACAAACTCCGTTGATGCGGGCTTTACTAAGTATATCCAAGCAAATGAATCAGCAGGGGAGAGCGGTGTTGCAGACATCTCAATTATGTCAAACACCAACGCACTCTTAAATTTCTATGATAAGTTTATTTTGACTTACTCACCGCACCCAACCGACTCATCAAAGAAAGATGTTCTCACCGTTACAAGCGAAAGCGGACGGTATACATTTACGGATAATTTAGAGGCGAGTGATTCGGAGAGAAAGAATCAATTTAATAACTTCTATGCGATTTTGGTAAATTACCCAATGCCAAACCGCTTTAACACAATGACCGATGCTGAGCGCGAGAGCGCAAAGAGTGAGGAAAACCTCATTTTAAGTATCCGTATCACAATGAATGACGGAACAAAAATGGGCTATGATTACTATAAACTTGACTCCGCTAATGTTATGTGTGAGTTCTTTGATGAAGTAATCACTGAGCCGACAATAGTTTTTGATACCACCCTTCAACATGTAAACATTCTCGCAACCGCCCTTGACCAACTAATAAGCGGTAAGCAAGTTGAAAAACACTAAGCCGAGAGCCTCGGCGGGGTGAGAGCGTTTTAAAACTCCTCAAAAACCTACCCGAAATTTAATTTTATTTAGTTTCGATTTAGTTTCTTTTTGCATGCTTTTTCTTCTCTTAAAGAAAAACCGGTAAAAACGTTTGACCGATTGCAAAATTTTAGTTTCAATTTAGTTTCTTTTTGCATACTTTTTCTTCTCTTAAAGAAAAAGTATGATAAATAAAACCCAAAAATGAAAGGATATAGTTATGGAATACAAATATGGCTATTTCAACGAAAGCGGAGACGAATTTATAATCACATCTCCAAAGACACCAAGACCTTTTGACAACTTCTTGTTCAACGACTCCTGTTATGCAAATGTGCATCAAACAGGTATAGGATGCTTTGACTACCAAATCGACGGTAAAGAGGGCATTCAACTTTACACAGGCGTTGGAAGAATTTGCGACTACGATGTATTCGGCAAGGACCATCTTTACAACCGTCTTATCTTCATTCGTGACAACGAAAACGGAGAATTTTGGACACTCAACTGGGAGCCTGTTTGCCACCCCTACCAAGACTACAAATGCGTTCAAGGTATGGGATATACTGAAATTACAAACAAGACAAACGACCTCGTTTCCAAAATGAGAATTTTCGTTCCTGTTGGTAAGGACGCTACTGAAATGTGGAAACTCTCTTTCAAAAACGAAACAGGCAAGAAAAAGTCATATTCAATCTTCACATACAGCCAAATTCAATTCCGCTTTAAATGGGGATTTGACAGTTACGGCGACACAATGTATCGTGCAACTCGCTTTGACAAGGAAAGAAACACTTTCTATATGACAAAGCACCCATTTATCAAGCCACATAACTACCTCACCGCATTTATGACCGCGGACAAGGAAATTGTAGGAAGTGACGGATGCCAAAATGTATTCGTTGGCGAATACGGAACAATAGGCGCACCTGAGGTTGTTCGTGAGGGCGCATGTAAGAACTCAATAGGTTCAGCAAACGCAACAATTTGCACACTTCAATTCAATGTTGAACTTGAAGCAGGTGAGAGCGAAGATATTTCTCTTATGCTTGGCGTAGGTAGTGAAGAAAACGACTCTATCGCCCTTAGCGAAAAGTATCTTAACCATCAAGACGAGTATTTTGAGGCAATGAAGGCTCATTACAAGGCAATGTATAACCAAAACCACATCAGCACAAGTGATGAACATTTCGACCGCCTTATCAACTACTGGGGCAAACACGCAACCCACTTTGGCGCAACTTGGTGTCGTTGGGGATATAACGGCTACCGTGACATCGTTCAACACGGCTTTGGCGTTGTATCATTCAAGACCGATAGAACAAAAGAAATCCTTAAAGAAGCAATTCAAAACCAATATTCAAGCGGTATGGCAGTCCGTGGTTGGAACCCTGTTGATACAAAGGCATACTCCGACTCCGCACTTTGGCTTGAATTCACACTTACCGCATACCTTCGTGAAACTTGCGATATAGACTTCTTGAATGAAGTATATCCATTCCGTGACGAGGGAGAGGCAACTGTTCTTGGCCATAAGTCGGATCGTAGCCATGTCGTTCTGTGAGCCA
>JAZNJK010000045.1:0-2869 GCA_045578005.1 Eubacteriales bacterium
AGATCCTTGTAATCCCAAACTTCGATCTTTTGAATCTCGTGAGATGTGCGGAAACCGTCGAAGAAGTTGAGGAATGGAACTCTACCTTTGATTGTTGAAAGGTGTGCAACTGCACCAAGGTCCATAACCTCTTGTGGGTTAGTGTTTGCCATCATTGCATAGCCTGTCTGACGGCAAGCATATACGTCGGAGTGGTCACCGAAAATGTTAAGTGCGTGAGATGCTACACAACGAGCGGAAACGTGAATAACGTTTGGAAGAAGTTCACCTGCGATCTTATACATGTTAGGGATCATCAAGAGAAGACCTTGTGATGCTGTATAAGTTGTGGTGAGCGCTCCCGCTGCGAGTGAGCCGTGCACAGTTCCTGCAGCGCCTGCTTCGGACTGCATTTCTGTAACTCTTACTTGTTCGCCAAAGATGTTTTGGAGACCTGTTGCTGACCATGAGTCAGTAAGTTCTGCCATTACGCTTGACGGGGTGATTGGGTAAATCGCTGCAACTTCAGTAAACGCATAGCTGACTGTAGCGGCGGCGGTATTACCGTCCATTGACTGTTTCTTTCTTGTTACCATAAGAAAAAACCTCCTAAAAATTTATATAAAAAATTATAATACCGAATTGGGTGGGTTTTATCCGCGCCCTATATATAATATCACTTTTGTTACTAAAATTCAATAGCAAAGTCATATTTTTTTAATTTTTAATTAAATTGCACAATTTTTTTGGTATTTTTTCGCTTTTTTACTCGGATATTTCAAATTCTTCAAGATTTGCAAGGGACAAATCCTTTATGTTTCCCTTTGTTCGTTCAAAATATGAGATTTTTTGTCTTGCGAGAAAGATGAGAAGTTTCTCGACACTCATATTTTCTCCTTTGGCGACGAGGGCAAGTTTTTTTGCGTCTTGCTCGTTAAATTTAACCTTTAAACTGAATGTTTTTTTCATTTGTGTTCTCCTTTTGGATTTTTACAATTACATTGTAGCATATTTTTTCGCATTTGTCTTGCTATTTTTGATATTTTGTGATAATATTTTTATGAACGACACTTTAAAGGAGAAATTTATGCTTAGTTGTGTATACAGTGCGGGGATTTCGGGCATTGACGGATTTTTGGTTACGGTTGAATGCAACTGCACAAAGCGTATGGCAAGTTTCGAAATCGTCGGTCTTCCCGACAATGCGATAAAAGAGGCGAAAGAGCGTGTGCGCTCCGCTATGGTGAATTCGGGATACGGATTTCCCGATATGGATATAATTGTCAACCTTGCGCCTGCGGACATCAAAAAAGAGGGTTCGGCATTTGACCTCGCTATCATAATAAGCCTTTTACAGGCATCGGGCAAACTCGGAAATTTCGAAGATAGCAAAAACATCGACCTTTCGGGCGATTGCTTTATCGGTGAACTTTCTTTATCGGGTGAGGTCCGTGCGGTGCGTGGTGCGTTATGTATGGCTATTTCCGCTAAAAATGCGGGAAAGAAGCGCATATTTGTGCCGAGTGCGAATGCGAAAGAGGTTTCGGTTGTTAGTGGTATTGAAGTATATGCTATTAATTCGGTGAGCGAGGTTGTTGATTTCCTTATCGGTGTGCAAACACTTGAAAAGTTTATTTACGAGCCGAGTGAAAAGGAACTTGATATTAAGTGTCCTGATTTTGAAGATGTCAAAGGTCAAGCGATGGCGAAGCGCGCAGTTGAGATTGCGGCGGCAGGTGGGCATAACATTTTGCTTATCGGTCCTCCCGGCACGGGCAAATCTATGATTGCAAAGCGCATTCCGTCCATTCTTCCCGAAATGACATTTGAAGAAAGTATCGAAACGACAAAGGTGCATTCTATTTCGGGCATTTTACCGAGTGATGTATCGCTAATTCGCACTCGTCCGTTCCGCTCACCTCATCATACTATGTCAACTCCGTCGCTCGTTGGTGGTGGTAGAATTCCTATGCCCGGTGAGGTTTCACTCGCTAACAATGGCGTTCTTTTCCTTGACGAATTTCCCGAATTTTCGAAGAGTGTCACCGAGGCACTCCGTCAACCGCTTGAAGATGGGGCGGTGACTATTACTCGTGCGTCGGGCAGAGTTAGATACCCCTGCTCTTTTATGCTTGTTTGTGCTATGAACCCGTGTAGGTGTGGATACAGGGGACACCCTACCCACGCTTGCACTTGCTCGGACACTGATGTTCGAAAATATATCGGTAAGATAAGTGGTCCTTTGCTTGATAGAATTGATATTCAAATTGAAGTGCCTTCTCTTGCTTATAGCGAGATTTCCGACAACGGACGCAAAGAAGAGCCGTCAAGTGTGATAAGGGAGCGCGTAAACCGTGCAAGGCGTATCGCACACGAGCGTTTTAAAGGTGAAAAAACGGATAACGGTGGAACGATTTTTTGCAATGGTCAAATGGAAGCACGACACATTCGCAAGTATTGTGTGCTTGATGAGTCTTGTAAACGGCTTATGGAAAGGGCTTACGATACGCTCGGTCTTTCAGCAAGAGGTCACGACAGGATTTTGAAACTTGCAAGGACTATCGCCGACCTTGCGGGTGAAGAAAACATTTTACCACTTCACCTTGCGGAAGC
Organism: Eubacteriales bacterium; assembly: GCA_045578005.1. GTDB lineage: Bacteria > Bacillota > Clostridia > Oscillospirales > CAG-272 > RGIG2000. Next base: position 2,593 of record JAZNJK010000045.1, read on the forward strand.
AATTCAGTTGCGCACACTTGACAAAAACTACAACATATAAAGTGCTTAACTTGAATTTTTCTATAACAAAAAATGCGACACAGCGTGTCGCATTTTTGTATTTTTATTAGAAATTTTCTTTTTTCACGGTAGGAACGATAGCATCGGTTGAAACGGCTTGAAGTTCGCTTGTTGCCTTTTCGTAAGATACTGTGTAAAGGCTACCGTCGGCATAGTTAAGTGTTGAAACTTTGCATACTGTTGTTGCATCTTGAATGAATTCAACATCGTCTCCCTC
>JAZNJK010000046.1:0-4903 GCA_045578005.1 Eubacteriales bacterium
AGGTTGCGACGCAGTTGCATTAACATACTACAAGGAGCAAACTTGTCAAAAGGGATAAAGGCTACCACGAAAACAATCAAAACCACACTTAATGCCGTAAATACACGGTTTAAGGCTGGTTCGTTCCGCTCCCGTCAGGCATACTTTAATTTTACCACCATTTAAAAAAATAGTCAATAAGTATTATAAAATTACTCAATTCTTGTGTCATCAAACAAGAGTGAATTTTGCAAAAGGCAAGACACGGCTATCCGAACCTATAAACACCTCGAATTCGCCCTTTTCAAACCCAAACGATAAATCACGGCGGACAAATTTAAGCATATCGGCATTGATTTTGAATGTAACTTTCTTCGTCTGACCAACATCGAGAGTAATTTTTTCAAATCCTTTTAGTTCCTTAATAGGTCGCACCACCGAGCCCACAAGGTCACGAATATAAAGTTGAACAATCTCTTTCGCCTTATATTTTCCCGTGTTTGTCACCTTAACCGAGGCGAAAATTTCGTCCCTCTCGGTAAGTGTGTTACTGCTCAAACACGGCTCGCTATACTCAAATGTCGAATAGGAAAGACCGTGACCGAACACATAAAGCGGTGAGTTTGGCGAGTCGATATATCCGCTTTCGTAAAGAATTCGTTTGTTATCATCAGTGCGCAAGTTTGCTGTGCGGTGATGATTATAGTAAATCGGACATTGACCCTCATTCCTTGGGAATGACATTGTAAGTTTTCCACAGGGAGAGCATTCACCAAATACAAGGCGTGCAACCGCATTACCACCTTCCGTGCCGGGGAAATACATATTAAGTATTGCGCGTGCGTGCTTTTCAATATTGGTAAGCACAAGCGGACGACCCGTGAATAAGATAAGTGCAGTATTTTTGTTTACCTCGCAAATGCGCTTGATAAGTTCCGTTTGAACGCAGGGAAGTGTAAGATTTGCCTTTGAGTTTGACTCCCCACTGTCTAATTGGTCCTCACCCACGCAAAGAAGCACAACATCGCACTCCATAGCAGTCTTGACCGCACGCTCAATTCCCGAATAGTCATCGCTATTTATATCAAGCGAGCAACCTTGTTCAAAAACTATATCGGCATCGGGTAGTAGGTTCTTAACACCTTCAAGCACACTAACCGTTTCGTCTTTTTTGTATGCGCACCACCAAGAGCCGACAATTCGCTTTTCGTTACCGTGCGGACCGATAACGGCAATTTTCTTTGCATTCTTGCTAAACGGCAAAACGCCCTCGTTTTTGAGCAAAATCGCACTTTCCTCGGCACTGCGCCTTGCGATCTCTCTATGCTCGGGACAGACGAGTATTTTTTCGCTTTCCTCTATACTTGTGCTACCAAACGGATTTTCAAAAAGACCGAGTTTTTCTTTGAGCCTTAAAACACGCATAACCGCCGTGTCAACTTGCTCCATTGTAATCTTGCCCTCGCCAAGCAAAGTTTCAATGTTGTTTATGTAACAGGTTGAAACCATTTCCATATCAATATTTGAGCGTAGCGCCTCAATGGTCGCATCTTTCTTGCTTTGGCAAAATCCGTGAGAAACAAGATTTTCAATAGAGCCGTAGTCACTTATCGTAACACCGTCAAATCCCCATTCATTTCGCAAAATATCGGTTAAAATGAACGAGTTTCCGTTACCCGGCACGCCATTTATCGCGTTTTGCGCAGGCATAGCAACCATAGCCCCTGCATCAACCGCACTCTTGTAGGGTGGCAAATAAACCTCACGCAAGGAAAGTTCGCTAATATCGGAAGAGTCGTAGTCCTTACCACTCATTGGCGCACTGTATCCTGCTATGTGCTTAATGCTTGCACCTATTGTGTATTTACCGCCGTCACCTTGAAAGCCCTTGACACTCTCCCTCGCCATTTCGCAAGTTAAATATGTGTCCTCACCGCAACTTTCCATACATCTACCCCACCTTGCATCTCTTGATACATCAAGCATAGGGGAGAATGTGAGGTGAATACCGTCAACACTCGCCTCTTTCGCCGCCATTTTGGAGCATTCACGCACCAAATCCCTGTCAAAAGAAGATGCAAGACCAAGATTTATAGGATAAATCGTGCGGTATCCGTGAATTATGTCGAGCATAAAGGCAAGCGGAATTTTGTGATTACTCTTTTCCAAAAACTCTTTTTGTATTTGAATGTTTCGTTTTGCCCCGTAGGAGTTGTAAACCGAGGCAACCTCGTATTTGTAATTTTCATCAAATTGAAGAAAAAATTCAGGACCTGTAATCGGCATATTCTCATCAGCCATATAAAGATTAGAGTTAACCTGTTGTAACTGATAGCACTTTTCTTTAAGAGTCATTTTGTTAAGTAATGCTTGTAAATCCATATAAACCTCTAAATTTTTAAACTATATTTTCATTTTATCACTTAACAAATAAAAAGTCAATCGTTGCGGACAACTCAAAAAATAAAAAATCGGATTTTAAAACTAAAAATAGCATAGCGCAAAAATGAGAGTTGTCCTTATTGGAGAAATAAAATAAGGCTATGGACATAGCCCAAGGTATTTATTAAACAAATGCGAAACTTGCGCGATAAAATACAGAAGAGAGTTAATGGTTTTTAGCCATTAACTCTCTTTTCCTACTTTGTGAAGTTTTTGCTGACACAAAAGTGAAGTTGTGCTATACACAGTGAAGTTGTTCGCCACGGGCTCACAGTGAGGTTAAGTTTGCTATTACTTCGCCATAGGCGAAACTTCACTCACGAAGTGAACTTCACTATCGAAGATAACTTCACTTGCCCAAAGGGCAAACTTAGTTTTAGCGTGTTCTCCGTTAAGGATAACACGCTAATCGCTATGCTATTTCTAATTTATTACTTTTTAGACTTTCTTCCGCGTTTTTTGAAGTCTTTATCTATCTCATCACTCCAAGCGCTACCGAGAGGGACATTTGCCCTAACATCGCATACCGCTTTTGCCACCGAGTCGTAAAGGATTTTTGTGCCTTTTTCATCGGCATTGTAGTTTACGGCTCTATTCTCATCAATGCCATATCGTTTAGCCGTTTCAACCGCATCAATATTCGCACCAATGAATAAAAATTCCCAACCGTGCTTTTCCTTTTGCCTTTTAATCATTTTTTTCACTTGTTCGCTCGTGTAACGATAACTTGCATTTTCATATCCATCAGTTGTGATAACAAACATTGTGTGTTCAGGCACATCTTCTTCTCGGGCATATTTGTGAATGTTTCCAATGTGGCGAATTGCGTCACCAATAGCATCAATAAGTGCCGTGCAACCGCGGACGGTGTAGTCCCTCTCGGTCATTCTTGGAACATCATCAAGTTTCACACGGTCGTGCAAAACCTCGCTCACATCATCGAAAAGCACAGTAGAAACATAGCATTCGCCCTCTTGTTTCTTTTGTTTCTCAATCATTGAGTTAAATCCGCCGATTGTGTCCTTTTCGAGACCTTCCATAGACCCACTTCTGTCTAAAATAAATACGAGTTCTGTTGTGTTGTTTTTCATAATAGAAAACCTCCCTTTGTTTTATTGTGCTTTCATTATAGCACCAACAAAGAGAGGCTTGGTCGCTTCGCAAGCGACATTTATTTAATTGTTTTTAAACTCCATTCAACTTCCTTAAACCCAACAAGGACAAAGTCCTCTCCTATAAGTAAAGGGCGTTTTACAAGCATACCGTCGCTTGAAAGAAGATTTAGCATTTCGCCCTCGCTCATGTTAGCAAGTTTGTTTTTAAGGTCAAGAGATTTGTAAAGTAGCCCACTCGTATTAAAGAACTTTTTAATGGGCAATCCACTTTTTGCGTGCCATTTTGTCAACTCGTCAAGCGTAGGATTGTCAAGTTTAATATCTCTAATATCGTATTCAATCTTATTGTCATCAAGCCACTTTTTCGCCTTTTGACAAGTAGTGCATTTGGGGTAACATATAAATTTAACCATACTTCACGCTCCCAATAAACTTTGGTCGAAGGCAAATAAAACTTCATTAATCTGAAAAATGTTGTAATTGCCTTTTTTGATAAAGTATTCAATAATAATATCGAACTTATTACTGTGCGACAGCGCAAAACCCGCCTTGCGTAGCATATCCTCGGTTTCCGCAAGAGAAAGTTCCAAGGAAATTGCAAATGCGATTGCGGTAGGTTTGCTTGGCTTGTAGTGAATATCACTGCGTATTTTAGAGAAGAGTTTGCGGTCAATGTTCGCCTTTTTGTAACATTCAGCGTCGCTCATTCCTTTTTCGTCAATTTTACGAAGAAGCATTTGCGAAAAACTCTCATCAATATGCTTTAATATTTCATCAAGACCGTCATCAATCGGCACAGTCGACGCATCACACACCGAGCATTTGCCGTCAAAATCATCTTCCAATCCACGAATCGGGTAAGGAAAACCATTTATGCGACGCGCACGCTCTTGCCTGTAATAAGTTTTCTCATCTACATAATTGTCGTCAATGTATTCGGCAATATCGGAGAATAATTTTTCGCCGATTTTGAAAGATGCTTTATCAAATATGACAATATAAACCGTCATTTCATTCTCAAAAAGGAATGTGCTGATAATATCAATAGCGACTTTTAGTGCCTCATCTTTCGGATATCCGTATACGCCCGAAGAAATAAGCGGAAAAGCCACACTTTTGCACCCATATTCCTTTGCAAGAGATAAAGACTTGCGATAGCAGGATTCAAGTAGAGCCCTCTCGCCGTGTTTTCCGTCATTGTAGATAGGACCGACGGTGTGAATTACATATTTTGCAGGTAAATTATATCCGCCCGTGATTTTCGCCTCGCCCGTTTTACAACCGCCAAGAGTCTTGCACTCGTCAAGCAACCTCGGACCTGCCACACGGTGAAAAGTCGGAGGCCAAGCGGTCTTAGGAAGACAAAT
>JAZNJK010000047.1:0-3592 GCA_045578005.1 Eubacteriales bacterium
AGCCACAACCCCTTTAAGTTTAAAAAGTTCCTCGGGAGTGTTAAGAGACCAAGCAGGGTGGGCAAGCACAGCAATTCCGCCCTTATCATTTATCGCGTCAATAACCTCTTGCGCAGTAGCATCACGGGCAGGATTTGGATTTTCCTTTGCGAAAAGCGATAAAATGTGCATAACACCCGAAATCGTGTCACTATGACCGAGATTGTATTCGCAACCGGAAATAATGTGTAATCCCTCAGTGTTTCCACCGTCACCGTAAACCCAGTGATCAGTAAATGCTACCGCATCATATCCGTCAAGTTTGTATTCACGCGCCACTTCCTCGGGAGTTTTAGACCCGTCAGAGCGCCTTGTGTGTAAATGAAGTCCAAGTTTGTAATACTTTTCACCAAATTTATTAGTAATCATAACTTTCTCCTATTTAACCTTTTTTATATTCAAAATGATAGATCTCAATTTGTATCCGGTGCGATTTTTTGTCTTGTAACCTTTGCGAAGATTATCACATAAGTCACAAGAGCGCAAAAAGCACTAACTCCGTATGCGAAGAACAAAGTGCTAACCGCACCACCAAGCAAGTCCCAAATCACCGTTGCCCACAGTGTGCGAATACCAAATCCGCAAATAAATCCCACAACCATCGTGCAGTTAGGATGTTTTAAGGCACGAAGACTAAATGAAAATACTTCCATAAGGCTCGTTATAAAGTGCGTTAAGCAAACGACAGTCAACTGTTCCTTGCCGATAGCAATAATCGACGCACTGTCCGTCATAATATCAAGAAGAAAATCGGAAAAGATAACAACGAGTGAGCCAAGCGAAAGACTCGCAACCGTGGCGTAAATCGCACTTACCCTAACCGTTTTTTTAACTCGGTCCATAAGTCCTGCACCGTAACATTGACCAACCATCGACATACACGCAATCGCAATTGACATACCGACATTGTAAACAATAGCATCAAATTGCCCCGCAATCGCATTAGCGGTCATCGCATCGGGGCTTATTGAGTTTACCCCTGCCGACATAAATAGGTTGGCAATATAGAAAGATAAACTGCAAAGACACGCAGGAACACCAATTTTTACAATCTCCACAAACTCATTTTTGAAAATTTGTAGATTTTTAAATTCAATTTTGCAATATCCTTTGTGCTTAAGTAACGCTATCAAAGCGAGAATTAACGATACAAAATTTGATAAAAGCGTAGCAAGCGCAACACCCACAACAGTTAAATTGCATACTGCAATAAAGAAAATGTTAAGTCCAATATTGACAACACCCGAAATAAGCATATAAATCATCGGGCGAAAACTGTCACCAACCGAGCGCAAAATAGATGCCACAAAATTATAAAGCATAATAATAGGCATGCCGAGAAAATAAATGCGCATATAAGTCACCGCTAAATCAAGCACTTCACTTTGGCACTTCATCAGTGTCAAAATATCTCTTGCCCAAATCAGCGCAATCACCATCATTATAAGTCCCGATAAAAGTCCGATAATAATTGCCGTTCCCGTCGCCCGTCTTGCCCTCGTTTCATCGTTTGCACCAACATGTCGAGCAATCAAAATGTTAGCACCCGTTGCAAATGATGCAAAAAGACTGACAAGCAGTGAAATAATCGGTCCACAAGCACCAACCGAGGCAACGGCAAAGTCGTCCGCCATAATTCCAAGCACGGTTACATCTGCCGCGTGGAAAAGCAACTGAACTACATTTGTAAGAATTAAGGGAAGTGAATATATAAATATCGTTTTAAAAACCTTGCCCTGTGTTAATACCATAAAGCCTTACTAAATCCTTCCTAAACGAAAATGTTAAAAAAATAATTTATCAGTAACCGTTTCAATCAATTTTAGGAATATCAATCAGTTCACCACCACGGATTGCCGACTCGTTCGCAATAATGCCGGGGAGCGAAATTCTAATACCCATATCCACATCAATCGGTGGCTCGGTATCTTCAATAATACAGCGGATAAAATCACGAATCATCTTTCCGTCAACCCCGCCGTGACCATATACATCATCGGTGTCCGATAACTTGACAGGAATTTCAAAAAACCTCTCAAACGATTCTTTGTTCTCGTAAAGTTTAGCAAATGAATGCGCTTCTTCAAGCGGTTTTGTTTTATCGGTCATAACGGTTCCTTTTGTGCCGTAAAGCGCAAAATTATGGTCATATCCAACATACATTCCAAATCCAATGAAAATGCGAATTACCGCCCCCTTGGCTGTGCGGAAGATTGCAATTCCATTCTCATCACATTCGGAAAACTGATTGTATTTTGTCACCTTTGGGGCCATACACGAAACACTAACACAGTAATCGTCCATTATGTAAAGTAACGGACCTAAATTGTGCGTAAGATATGTTATTGCAGGATTGTATCTTCTCCAATGGTTTTCAGGTGAAAACGGTTTTATTTCATCGGGATGAGGTGCGTGTAAATATTCACTCTCGGCATAGAGAATATCACCGAATTTTCCTTCCTCAAACATCTTTTTCCATCTTTGAATAAATTCCCAATAAAAGCAGTTTTCCCCTGCCATGTATTTGAGTTCGGGGTGAGCCTTGACCGCATCTTTTAGCAATTTAACCTCTTCAAGTGTCTCAATAACGGGAATTTCACTCAATACATGCTTTCCCGCTTCAAGTGCCATAATTGTATGTTTTGTATGTAGCGGTTTGTCGGTTGCAATATATACCGCATCAATATCACTTTTCAAAAGTTCTTCAATAGAATTAAAGCAGAGAAGGTTTTCAACCCCTTGCTTTTCGTAATCCTCTTTACAAGCCTTCAAAACCTCACTGTCACTGTCGGCAATCGCACGAATGACGACATTACTGTCGCCAATAAGTGTCCAAGCGACATAAGCCCCTCTTTTAAGTCCGACAACTCCAAGTTTGACAATTTTTTCTTCCATAAATTACCTCGATAATATCTCTTTTGCAGGTCAATGTTATATGTATTTTCTCGTGTGTTTTTTGGCAAAATCATTTTATCACAATGAAAACTCTTTTTCAATAGGAAAAACACATTTTTTAATGCGCGCAAAAATAAAATTAAAAAAATCCAAATACCTCTTGACAAACACGCAGATAAGTATTAAAATTATTGATGTTTTGTTATTTAATCTTTGTTTAAGAGGAAAATAGAATGGAAATATTATTCACACTGTCAATCGCACTGTTTTCGGGACTTATTTTATCCCGTCTTGCAAAAGTTTTACAACTTCCCGCAGTTACCGCCTACCTTGTAGCAGGCGTGATTATCGGACCGTTTGTCCTTGGACAGTTCGGAGTTGAAGGACTTGGATTTGTGAGCCTTGAAAATGTTGAAAAATACTCAATAATCTCTGATGTAGCCCTTGGATTTATCGCATTTTCGATAGGAAACGAATTCCGTCTTAAAGACTTAAAGCAAATCGGCAAACAAGCAACAACAATAGGAATTTTACAGGCTGTAATAACAACTCTTGTAGTTGATGTTGCACTTATTGCACTTCACTTTGCAATGCCCGATAAACTCCCACTCCCATCGGCAATTATCCTTGGCGCAGTCGCATCTGCAACCGCACCTGC
>JAZNJK010000048.1:0-2336 GCA_045578005.1 Eubacteriales bacterium
GCTACGATCCGACTTCCCACGACCTTTTGTGCCGTCAATGTTGGGGCAGGTAAATCCCGCATCAAGTGTGATTTTCGCACACTTCTCGCCAAAAATACGCCTAAGATAGTAGTCATAGGTGTAATATCTTTTATTTGTATCACTATTTTTAAACGGATTTTCGCTTACCTGTGACATATATGCTCCTTTGGCAAATGCGAAACAATGCTTCGCAAATGCGGAATTCGGAATGAATTGACCTACGGTCATGAATTGTTCACAAGTGAACATGAATTGCGATAAGTCGCATGAATTGTGCTTTGCACATGAATTGTTCGCAAGCGAACATGAATTGGCTAACGCCATGAAGAAAACTGCTTCGTGGTGGAAAGAAACAACCACTACTTTATGATGTCGGCATTCGGCTGGCGGTCCGCACCGCCTTGATACCAAACTTTTTTTAAAAACCTATTGACAAAGCGGAAAAGTTGTGTTAAAATATCATACGCAATAAGAAATTGCTACTATGGCTCAGATGGTAGAGCGCATCCTTGGTAAGGATGAGGTCATCGGTTCGATTCCGATTAGTAGCTCCAAGTCGGTAGGCTTTATGCCTACCGATTTTTTTGCTTTTAAAGTAATTTTCAAGTTTTAAACAGGGGGAGTGCGATTAAAATCTCTTTATGGAATCACCTATTGTAGTAATTTCCGTGTTGTTTGTGCCTTTGATTGGCTTTTCGGTGCTATGAACAGGGCAACCCGCACCGCCAACGCAACCGCCAACACACGCCATTCCCTCAATGAAGTTGACATCGCTCTTGCCGTATTTCATCTTAACAAGGGCGGACACGCACTGCTCAATACCGTTACACGACACACTCTTCAACTCAAAGAGTTCATCACCGTGTTCATAAATTCCTTCACGGACCGCATCGGAAAGACCGCCACATTTTGCGAAGTTGCGTCCAAAATATGACGCACCAACAGTTTCTTCTTCATTAAATACCGTAACATCTATATCACGGCTACCGAACAATGCTTGAAGTTCCTCAAAGGTGATAACACTGTCAACATATTCCCTAACGCCTTCCTTTTGGAACTCGTGTTTCTTTGCGGTGCAAGGACCGATAAAGACAAATTTTGATGTTGGCTCTCTATCCTTAAAGAACTTACAAATTGATGCCATTGGCGAAAGGGTAGTTGATATCATCGGGATAAGTTCAGGGAATTGGTTTTCTACATGCATAACAAACGCAGGACAACACGAACTTATAAGTGAGCCTTTTTCAACGAGTTCACGCGATTCCTCATCGGCAACCATATCAGCGCCGAGTGCCGCCTCAATAACATCGGTAAAGCCGAGCGCCTTAATGCCCGCTATAACCTGACCTTGCTTTGCATAGGCGAACTGTGTCGAAATTGACGGAGCAACAACGGCATAAACCTTGTAATTTTTGCCACCGTCAGAGCCTAAAATCATATCAATTACATCACATATGTAGGATTTATCGGAAATTGCTCCCCACGGGCAATGGTAAGCGCAGTTTCCACACGCAATACAGGTTGAGTTGTCAATTTTCGCCTCTTTTGTTTCCCCACCGGCATAAATCGCTTTGATTTTACATGCCTTTTCGCAAGGGCGAGTGCGGTGAGTAATTGCTCCATATGGGCAAACACGGGCGCATTGACCACATTCAACGCATTTTGATTTATCTATATGTGCAACATGCTTTTCATCAAAGGTGAGCGCACCGAATTTACATACATATTCGCAGTTATGCGCAAGACAGCCACGGCACGCCTCGCCTACCTCGTAACCGCCGGCAGGACATTCGTCACACGCAATACCGATAACCTCGATAACATTGGGGTTGCTTTTATCTCCGCCCATTGCCATCTTAACGCGCTCTTCAACGATTGCTCTTTCTTTATAGACACAGCAACGCGCACTTGGAATGTTGCCCGATACAATCTTTTTCGGTATGTCAAGAATGGTTTCAAGGAGCGTGCCGTTCCATTTGCGACGCGCAACTTCCTTCAAAACCTTGTATTTTACATACTTAACCTCAGTATCAAATCTTCTTTTTTCTATCATATAATCTTCCTCTCACTTTTTTGCGAAGGTTCGTCACCCTATATTCTATCATATTATGATGAAAAAGTAAAGAGTTTAATTATATATATTTTTAGTTTTTGCGCTGAGCCACAGGCACACGCCGCCCGAGAGCCTCGGGGGGCGAATATACACGGTAAGCCGTGATGATATACAAGGCTCCGCCTCGGTGATATGCACCGCAAGCGTTGATGATATGCAATTTCTATGAAATTGATTTAAGCACTCGCAATATTCTTCATGG
>JAZNJK010000049.1:0-8496 GCA_045578005.1 Eubacteriales bacterium
GGCAAGTGAAGTTTACTTTGTAAGTGAAGTAATCCTGCGGATAGTGAAGTTTTGCCTATGGCAAAGTGGGCAAACTTAACTTCACTTGTGCGTAGCACGAACTTCACTGCGTAGCAACTTCACTTTTGCGTCAGCAAAAACTTCACTAACATAAAAGAGAGGACATTTCGGCTACTGACCGATTTGTTCTCTCTTTCTGTTTGTAATAAGGGTTTGGGCTTAGCCCATATTTGCGTTTGACTGGTCAAATGCGATGCTTGCACTTTTGTAAAGTTGCAAATTCTCCGATAAGAACCTCACCCTTATCAGCGGAGTGATTTTTCATTATTCACATTGAGAAAGTATACTATCAAGCATTTTCACCATTTCCTCGTGGCTAAATACCGAAGTATCATATCCAAAATGGTAATAGTAGCTCGGAGTTACCCACACAAGGTAGTACATATCATCTCCGTCATCGTGAATGCGGTAATATTCCTTTCCGTTGATAGTTACCGTTTCAAGATTGTGGTTTGATGTTCCCTTTAAAACAGCCGTTCCGCGTATTGTGGATTGATGAAAACTAATGATCATTTCGTTTCCGTCACTCCATTCATAAGTTATAAATTTTTTGTCAGGTGACATATAATTTCTTGTTATTTCATACTCCGACGGAACAGCCGGAAGGCGTGGATTTTCAACCGTTGCAGGTGCGTTTGGCGCATAAATATCAAAAAACAAGCATTCGCCATCTTCACTAACCTCAACCTTAAAGTCATTTGTTGCCACCGCTACAATAGCGCAAGCAATGATAACGGAAATAATTACGGCAATCGCTACCGCAAGTCGCAAAGATAGTCGCTTTGATGTTTTATACACCTTGTTTTCAAGTTCGGTGCCAACCGTTTCCTCTTGACTTTTAAGTAGCGCAATTTCGTTTACAGTATCATCAATATATGCTTTTCGTAGCTCTTTTTCAAGTTTTCTGCTCATATACACGCCCCAAACCTTTCTTTAATTTGCTCTCTTACAGCTTTAACTGTAGAAAACACTTTGCGTCTGTCAACTCCCGCATATTCTGCAACATCATCTGCTTTCGCATTGTGTATTGCTTTCATCAAAAAGATAAAGCAGTCTCTTTCGGGTAAGGAGTATATAAATTTCATAACATCTTTTAAAAAAGTATATTTCATCGAAACTTCCTCGGCACTTTTACAAATGGGCAAAAAATTATTGCCAATACAATCCGATAATGAATAAAATTTCACCGTTGCGCTTCTAATCTTGAATATTTCATGTCGCAAACATGTCGTAATATACGAAACAGCCTCTTTTTCGTTTTTTGGTAATGATTTTTTATATTTCATAACATTACAAAAAGTGTTGTGCACAGCATCTTCAGCCTCACTGCCGAAATTTCCAAGGTGTCTTTTTGCATATTTCACCATGACATCTCTGTTTTCTTTATATATTTTCTCGATCAAAGGATTTGGATCGTTGTCGTCAAAAGTCCGCAGTATCATGTTTTCTCTCCTTTTTTGTCGATTTCTATGTATTATTGTAACATCAAAATTTAGAAAAGGCAATACTTTTTCTTGACAAATTCAATTTTTTGTGACATACTGAATATAAGCTGTTGAAAAATAGCGGTTAAAAAAGAAAGGAAAATAAAAAAATGAAAACTCTAAAAAAATCACTAACAATCATTCTCGCATTAATTATGCTATGCGGCACTTGCTTTGCAATGGACAACTCCGTTACTCCGTATGTTTCACCGAATATAAGGTATGACGCGACATTTTCCATCGACTCAAATGGTCTTGCAAGCACATATTTCTATTATGAATGTCCCGTGGGCACAATCACACAGGGCGATGTCAGAATAAGACTTGAAAAAAAGACACTTTGGTGGTGGAGCACAGTTGATACCTCATGGCAGGATGATACCTATTATCAATATTCACTTGGAAACACCTTCACTCGCACATATCAAGAGCAACTTGACTCTCGCGGAACATATCGTGCAATAGTTGAATTTACATTCCATTACCCCGACGGAACAAGCGAAACAGTAACAAGAACTCTTGAAGCAAAATACGAATAAATATTAAAAGTAATAAATAGCGCCAAATTTTGCATGTGAAAATGCACAAATTTGGCGCTTTTTTCTTTACAAAACATCCTCGTTTTTTGTGCAAAATGTAGAAATTTAGATTTTTTAGAAAAAAATTCAAAAAAGTGCGTTACCTTTTACGAAAAAATTACTTAAATATAGTGAAAAGTAAAAACAAAGGGAAACTATGCCCGCGACCGTAGGGAGTCGCAAATAAGAAGGGAGATGATACCAATGGGTTATGTGAAATGAATAAAACTGCTTCGTATCGTTTGGAACAACTCAAACTAAACGAAAACGGAATTTGCCTGCCGAGGCTCTCGGCAGTTTGCACAAAAACAAGTATTCTATGAATTGCAAAACCCCAAAACTTTTGTGCAAAACATAGAAAACCTTTTTCGCAATGTGAACATTTTGTGAAAATCAATAACTTAGGCTCAAATTTATGATAAAATTAAAAAGGAGAAGAAAATGAAAAGGATATTTTCAATATTACTTGTAGCAATAATGCTATTTTCCACGCTTGCAATAGGAACGCAGGCGCAAGAAGTAACAACCGAAAGCGCACAAAATAAACTCACCGATGAACTTAAAGCATATCTTGAAACAGTAGATGACGATGAATATGTCCCTATCTACATATGGCTAAATGAACAAAGCGAAGATATGGTTTACCTCGTTCTCTCCGATAACCTCGGAATGAGCGTTACTAAATCAAGCGAAGAATCATACATAACAACCAGAACAACCGCAAAAGCGGAACTTCTTTCTAAAGGACTTGAAAACCTTGCAAAAACACCCGAGTATTCCTTGCAAGCAAGGGCAACAGGAACTATTGATATAGTAAACCTCACCCCCGATGTTTTCAGAGCCCAAGCAAACATTCCCGAGATAATGACAAATGATGAAATTAAAAATTGCATTGAAAGCGGAATGACCTCTGATGAAATAATCAACCTAAGCGAGAGAACGCAGTTCCTCTCCGAGTATAGAACAGCCCGTAAAAGCCTCAATAACGCAACAAACGAGCAATTTTATAAACTCCTTGACCTTGATAAATGCAAAAATGTTTATCTTGACTCACTCCTTGCATATGTTAGAATGGATTGCAAGAAATCGTATATTGACAATCTAAGTTCTATGAGCGCAGTAAAGGAAATTGATTATTTTGAAGAAATATCAATACAAGAACAACCGATTGAACAGGATGATGCAACTCGTGCAGACTCTACTCCTGCCGACATAACAACTGGATACGATATGTTTCCCCAAAACACAGTAGACGGCGTAACATACACTGGTGCGGGAATTAAGGTTGGAGTGGTTGATTCGGGACTATACGATACTGGTTCAATTCACTTGCAAGAAAAGTCTAATGAGATATTGGTTCAACAAAGTAGCGGGGCGGTAGTTGAGGCTCACACAACAGCCGTTTTAAGTATAATTTGTGGAAAAAAGAAACAATATGAAAATGTTTTTTATCAAGGGGTTGCCCCGGGAGTTTCTATATTTCTTTCTACGGATAATTTTTGGTATGGTAGTGATGAATCGCCAAAATCGTATTCCCTTGAATGGCTTATAATAGATAATTCATGTCATGTTGTGAATTTAAGCATGGTTCCAAACAAAATAAGTTCGTTATATGGAACCTATTCTGCATATGACGAATATATAGATAACTTGATTTTACAATATAGAGTTGTTTTTGTTAAATCTGCTGGAAACGAAGGAGATGAAACTGGCGAAATCACAAATCCTGGAATGGCATATAACGCAATAACAGTAGGTAATGCTGATTCGACAGATTTGGAAAATGGGAAATATAAAATGTATTACTCGAGTTCGTTTTTGGAAGATCTTAATGAAGATAACGAAGAATATTTGACGAACAAACCAGACTTATCTGCGTTTGGCAGACGGATAAGGATGTTAAACAACGATGGAATCCCAAGTAATTGCTTTCCAACGGTAAACAATCCAAAAAACACTGACTATGTTACGGGCACCAGTTTTGCAGCCCCGATGGTTGCGGGAACAGTTGCGCTTATGATGCAAGCGCGCCCCGAGTTGATAGGAAATCCAACATCTGTAAAAGCAATTCTTATGAACTCTGCCGATGAAGAGGCTATTTATTATAACGACACGGAAGGTGCTTTGGAAAATGAACTCGTTTCATCAATGCCAACCATTTTGAACACTAATAAGATATCTCTTGATTCAACTATTTTAAGAGAAAAAAGCGGAGCAGGGCTTTTAAATATACCGGCATCTATAAGAATGGCTCAAAGCGATTTGTTCTATTATATTGATTTCGATTATTCTCCCGAGGGATTTGCAAGTCAAATGTATAGATTTAACGCAGGAACAACGGTTGAGTTTGGTGTAGTAAGCGAAAAAATTATGTATTCGGAAGAAGAGGAAGAAGCAGGACTTGATCTTGTAACAGGCTATGATTTTGAACTTCAAATCATTGACTCAACAGGTCAAATTATATTCAAATCTACCGATGTAATAAATAATGCAAAATTGTATAAATGCACCTTTGATGTTACAGGAAATTATACATTTAGAATTGTTGTTCCGAGCGCTCTTGAATATTTGGGAATGACAAGTGCCACATTTATTCTTTCTTGTGGATGTGCCGAGAAAGCAATAAGCCGAGGAGATTGCATAGTTGATAAACATACGATATCTTGCGCTAACTCAGAGTGTGGATTTTCAACCAATGAGTATCACGACACAACGCAAATAACAAAATCACTATCAAACGGAATGTCAATAACCCTTATGGTATATTACTGTCCGCAAAAGCTTGTAGAAGTTCCAACTACATCGTTTGACTATTATACCATAGATGTTGTTGTAAATGTTCCAAATGGATATACATGCCATAGGGTGGATTCGGCAGGATATAATGTTACTCAAACATGGACAGGAGAAATACGCACACATACCTTTGAGGCGATTATAGAAGCACCAAATGCTAATGGAATGGTGGATTTTATTACATTTCCGTCTATTACGATAACGATAGATTATTATGAGCAAACCGTAACACTTTCTTAGTTCTCTATCAAACAACTTATTTTAAAAAGGAGTGTGATTTTATGAAGAAAATATTATCAATGCTTTTGGCACTAATTCTTTGCCTTGGCTTGCTTATTTCTTGCGGTAATGAAGAAGTTTCATCATCACAAAGTGAAACAAAGAGTGAATCTTCAAGCGAGAGTGTAGTTCAATCCGAATCCACAGGTGAAGAAAGCAAGAGCGAAATACCGAGCGAAACACAAAGTGAAACGATCCTTGATGATAATGTTTTGAATAACATCACTCGTGACACCTTTGCAAACGCTTATCAGTCGTGGATAGGTTGGTATTACGAAACGGGAATCGAAGAAGGGGAATACCATGGTATGTTTGCATGTGCTAAAGCAATTTTTACTTACGAAGAATTTCAAAAGGGCGCAATAGATGACCGCCCTACAGGAATTACCGAGCAAACCTTTGAGGACAATTTTGTTGTTGTAATTAGAGGTTGTGAAGCGCACACTCGAAACTACGACATATATTATACTGATTTTACAAAACAAGACGGATATTATACGCTGACATATAACACTGTTCACCGTAAAGGAAATAGTGTTGGAGAAAAAGAAACGCCTTTTTGTGATGTTTGTATAATTCCAAAGGAACTTTGCAACGACACGAATCCCCAAATTGTTAAGGTAATAGAAAAGAGTTATTTGTTTTTGAACGAAAAATACAACAGTCCTTGTAAGGTTTATACTAAAATTTACGATGTAAAAGGCGATTAAATGCTTCAAGGGCGCACTTGCCCGCCCTCAATAAAAAGGAGTGTGATTTTATGAAGAAAATATTATCAATACTTTTGGCACTAACATTTTGCTTTGGCACACTAATTTCGTGTGGTAACGAAGAAAGCTCATCAAGCGAAAGCGATCAAGAGAGCGAAAACAAAAAAGGTCAGGTTAGCTTGCTTACAAGTCCGCCAAACGATGAAATCGTATCTACATATTATCAATATAGAGGGGGCATTTCCTATAAAGGCGAGGAAATGCGCGAAAAAGACGAACTCCTTGACGAGTATGTGCAGGGAACATATTTCAAAATAATAGATACGTATGACGAGTTTGTAGCCTCAATTTCAAAGGGCGACGACATAGATGAGAGCTTTTTTGAGAAAAATTTTATTTACGTAATGTGCAAACATGAAGGTGGCGTAACAACCGATATGGATGAGCGACATTTGGGATATAGAAACTTTTATATTGAGAACGGAACAGCGCATTTGACCGTTGACAAAGCCGTTTCTAATGCGTTTGACAGTGCAACAACAACTTTTGCGGTTACTACGACTTACACGTATATAATTATCCCAAAAGAAGCGTTAGGTGGCGTTGATGCCGACACCATTACCTCGTTTGTGCTTGATGAGAATAAAATTACGTATTATTACAGCGATATGAACTTAACGAGCGATTTTATAGGAGTATATGAAGACGGCGACACGTGGATTTTGAACGATAACGATGCGTATGAGGCTTTTAAGGAGAATGTTTATCCAATAAGTGCAAGATATGGACTTAAATTTACGTTTGACGAAAGGCTATATCTCGTCGTTTACCGTGAAAAGCATCCGCAAATGAGCGAGTGGGGATATTTTGACTTCTCAATGGGAACAGATGAATTAAAGCTAACTGCTCGTTATAGATTCACACAAGAGCTCAACTCCGAAACCGTAAATGCAGGATTTGAGATTATAGTTATTCCAAGAAGCGCCTTGGAGATAGACCCAAGCACTGTTCAATGTGAGCGCGCAACCATAGACTTCAAGAGAATATCCTATTTTGAATAAACAAAACGCATAGGAGCAGAATAAGGGCGAGAAACCTCGCCCTTATTTGTTACCATTTTATAAAACCCCTTGACAAAGCGGAAAAAGTGTGCTAAAATGTCCTAAACGCAATGAAAGAGAATAGTAACAGGCAAACCACGGGACAGAAAGCAGTCGGTTGATGGAAGACGCACGCAGGCGCTTGTGAATACACTCCGGAGCATCATACCGAAATAATAGTAGGCTATGGCGGATTCTCCACCGTTATCGGGAGCATACCGTTTTTGCGGTTAATGAGGCGCATATGGTAACATATGCGCAAAACAAGGTGGTCCCACGATTTTTTCGTCCTTGCATTTGTGCAAGGATTTTTTTATTTAATTACGCTTATTAAATTATCTCAAATAAACAAGAAAGAAAGGAAACAAAAATGCAAATTTATGAAGAGCTCGTTGCCCGTGGACTTATCGCACAGGTAACAAATGAAGAAGAAATTAGAGAAATGGTAAACAACGGAAAGGCAACCTTTTACATCGGTTTTGACCCAACAGCCGACAGCCTTCATGTTGGACACTTTATGGCGCTTTGCCTAATGAAAAGACTTCAAATGGCAGGTAATAAGCCAATTGCCCTAATCGGTGGCGGAACTGCCCACATCGGTGACCCCTCGGGAAGAACCGATATGCGTTCAATGATGACAAAGGAAACAATTGACCATAACTGCGAATGCTTTAAAAAGCAAATGTCCCGCTTTATCGAATTTGGCGAGGATAAGGCAATAATGGTAAATAATGCCGACTGGCTCTTAAACCTCAACTATGTTGAACTCCTTCGTGAAGTCGGCGCATGTTTCAGCGTAAATAGAATGCTCACCGCCGAGTGCTATAAGCAAAGAATGGAAAGAGGACTTTCATTCCTCGAATTTAACTATATGATAATGCAAAGTTACGACTTCCTCGAACTTTATAGAAAATATGGCTGTAATATGCAATTCGGTGGCGACGACCAATGGAGCAATATGCTCGGTGGCACCGAACTTATAAGAAGAAAACTCGGCAAGGACGCTCACGCAATGACAATCACCCTGCTCCTCAACTCCGAGGGCAAGAAAATGGGTAAAACCCAATCAGGCGCAGTATGGCTTGACCCGAACAAAACAACTCCATTTGACTTCTATCAATACTGGCGTAATGTAGCCGATGCCGATGTTCTTAAATGTATAAGAATGCTCACCTTCCTACCTCTTGAAGAGATCGACGCAATGGATAAGTGGGAAGGCGCAATGCTCAATAAAGCGAAAGAAATCTTGGCATATGAACTCACAAAACTCGTTCATGGCGAGGAAGAGGCAGAAAAGGCACAAGCGAGCGCAAGAGCAATTTTCTCGGCAGGAAGTAGCGAAAATATGCCAAGCGTGTCCCTTGCTGACGATGACTTCCAAGACGGCAAGGTTGATATTCTCACCGCTCTTGTAAAAGCAGGACTTGTCGCATCAAAGGGCGAGGCAAGACGCGCCATCGAACAAGGCGGAGTAACTGCCGACGGAGAA
>JAZNJK010000050.1:0-3948 GCA_045578005.1 Eubacteriales bacterium
AGTGCAGGCTATCAACTCTATAAAGATGGACTTCTTTTAGACGGTAAGTTTGCAACAACTCTTTCTATTACCGACTCGGATGTTGCAGAAAGTCGGAGGCCAAGCGGTCTTAGGAAGACAAATTATTGTGCCAACTCCTTGGCTCACAGAACGACATGGCTACGATCCGACTTAGTGCAGGCTATCAACTCTATAAAGATGGACTTCTTTTAGACGGTAAGTTTGCAACAACTCTTTCTATTACCGACTCGGATGTTGCAGATGATTCGATTTCATCAGCGCAAGAATATAACTATTACATAAGAAGCGTTGGTAAGGTGATTAGCCAAAACCATGTAACGCTCAGTTGTCTTACAAAAGATGCATTGTCCTTTAAAATTACAGTTCAAGCAATGCCAACAAACCTCACCATGTCAGGCTTTAACGCAAGTTGGGGAGCCGTTGGCGGAAATAACGGCTATGCTATAAAGTATGGCGGAACTGCTACAACCGTAACACAAACCACACACGACCTTTCGGTGCTTAGAGCAGGAACATACGATGTTTCCGTTTGCACAAAGGGTAATGGCACAACAACTCTTGCTTCAAACTATACAGCCCCTGTAGTAGTTACAAGACTTACTGCACCTACAGGAATTAAAATTTCCTATGGCACAGGTGAAGGTCAACTTCTCTTTGATGCAGTAGAAAACGCATCGAGTTACCAAACATTTATCGACCTTTCAACACAGGCAATCCCTGAAAACGCATATGACAATATGTATCAATATATCAAGGAAAGCGGAAGTGTGTTAAGCATGGTAGCCGTTGCCAATAGATATAACGACCTTGGAACAGTTTACTATATGACATCGGAAAACTCACCAACACAGCAGTTCATTCGTCTTAGCGCACCAACCTTCTCTGATGGCACATTCGCAAATAGCAAGGAAGTAATTTGGAATGCGTCGGGTAATATTAATACAGCGGAGTATACGCCTACATATGAAGTTTGGATAGACAATGTAATGCAAACAGGTGGCGAACAAAATTCCACTAAATTCAATATTGAATATCTTGCAGGTGGAAAAACTTATACTATTAAAATCAAGGCAAAGGGTAATGACACAAAATACCTTGATAGTTCATTCTCAGTAGATGTTTCGGTTTATAAACTCAATACACCTAAACTTGAAATTGTAAATAATCAATATGTATGGACAGGCGTTACAAATGCGAGCTCATATGTTCTTGAAATAGATGGCAAGAGAGTAGAAAACGATGCACATGTATCGGGTTCAACATATTCCTATGTTCCTAATTATACAACCAAGGGTAATCACATTGTCAAGTTGTATGCAGTAGGAGACGGAATAAACACCATCAATAGTAGCACATATACCTACACCCAGGTTGTTGACCAGCTTCTTGCTCCCGAAATTAGCTATAGCTATTCTGAGCCGAGCTTCGTAAACGGTGGCAAAATTCAAGTTAGCATCACCAAAGCAAGCGCAAACGCATCAAAATATCACTACGAGATCGCGGGTGAAACTATCATAAGCGAACAACTTAGCGTGTCAAAGGCAATCGAAAGCACAGGAGAATATTATGTTAGAGCAAAGGCTCTTGGTGGCACTTTCGATGAAAACGATGTTTACTATATTGACTCTCAATATGCAGGCGGAGGAACAGGATATTCAATAAAACTCCTTGCTCCTCCAACAGTAGCATCATTCTCACTAAACGGAGATGGCGCTGTTAAATGGGCGACAATTAGCGGAGCAAATGGATATGAATATCAAATTTCATACAACGACGGTGCTTTTGGCGAGATAAAGAGTGTAGGAAGCGCATCGCTTGACCCAACTGAACTTTGCCCAACAGGTAAGTTCAACGATTATTCAACAATCAAAATAAAGGTTAGAGCCCGTGGAACAGGAAGTTCATCAATCACATCTGAGTGGGTAACCTACACATGGAATAATCCTAACAAATAATTATGAATACATTTGTAACTCACTTTTTAACGCAAATATCAATGAGTATAGGTGTGATTTTCCTGTTTGGATGGCTTATCGCACTTTGCAACAAGGTGTTTTATTCAAATCTCGGTAGCCTTGGCATGACGGCGTGTTATGTAACGGGTGCGATTGGAACACCTGTGCACGAATGCGCACACGCTCTGTTTTGCGTTATATTCGGTCATAAAATCACCGAGATGAAACTTTTTCAAGTTGGCTCAAGTGACGGAACTCTCGGATATGTGTCACACAGTTACAACAAGAAAAACATTTATCACAAAATCGGCAACTTCTTTATAGGAGTTGCCCCGATCGTGGTGATATCGACAATCCTTTATTTGTTGGCATATTGGCTTGTTCCTAATATGTTAAAAGGAATAACGAGGGAAATTTATCAAATAAAACGAGTTGATGGACTTGACGACATTCCTGATATTATAAAAAATATGGTTGATATTTGCACGGCAACTTTCACTGAGGTCGATAACCCTAAATGGTGGATATTCATATTGATAGGCGCATTTTTGGCACTTCATATGACTCTTTCGGGTGCTGATATCAAGAATGCTCTCAGCGGACTTGGATTTTTGCTTGGTGCAATAGCCATAGTCGATGTGATTCTTGTTTTGATAGGTAAGAAGGCAATATCTACTTTTACTGGTTTCTTTGTTACAATAGGCGGATATTTGTTCGGCTTTTTAACGCTTGCGTTAGTAATCTCTCTTATTGCCCTTGGACTCTCGTTCGCTATTAAATCAACATTGTTAAGAAAAAGACTGTAAAATTTTATAGTAAAACAAAAAACTCCTATGGTTTTTACCACAGGAGTTTTTACGATATTAAAATCATTTAGTTCCGAAAAGTCTATCACCCGCGTCACCAAGTCCGGGGAGAATGTAGCCGTTTTCGTTCAAGCATCTATCGAGTGTAGAAACATAAATGTTAACATCGGGATGCGCCTCGGCAACTCTTGAAACACCCTCGGGTGCGCCAATAATTGACATAAACTTAATATGTTTGCAACCCTTGTCTTTGAGTAGTTGAATAGCATCACAAGCGCTTCCGCCTGTTGCGAGCATAGGGTCAACAATCATAACAAGTTTGTCCTCAATTCCAACAGGGAGTTTGCAGTAGTATGTGTCAGGTTGAAGTGTTTCTTCATTACGGCACATACCAATATGGCCAACCCTTGCCGATGGGAAAAGCACATGCACACCATTTACCATTCCGAGTCCTGCACGAAGGATAGGAACAATAACAACGGAGTTGTCCGCAACGACAGTTTGTTTGCATGTTTCAAGCGGAGTCTTAACCTCAACTTCGGTTGTAGGCACTCCGTCCTTCAAACTTTCATAAGTCATAAGAGTCGTGATTTCTTCTACAAGTTCACGAAATTCCTTCATACTTGTCTTTTCATCACGCAAAATTGCAATTTTATGACGGATAAGGGGATGGTCAAAAATTACAACATTTTTGTAGTCCTTCATTGCTTCTTGTCCTCCTCATCGTCGGATTTCTTAAACTTGTTCAAAACAATGTTTACGATAATACCGAGAATCAAAGCACAAGCAATAGCGGTGATTGTAACCTTGCCAATTTGCATTGCCATTCCGCCGATACCTGTAATAAGAATAACGGATACGGTAAAGAGGTTTGAATGGTCTTCAAGGTTAACCTTTTGAATCATTTTAAGACCTGATACTGCAATAAATCCGTAAAGTGTGATACATACACCACCCATTACACAACCAGGAATTGAATCAAGGAATGCAACGAATGGAGATACGAATGAGATAAGCACAGCCATAATAGCGGTTGTTGTGATTGTAGCAACAGAAGCATTACGAGTAATAGCAACGCAACCAACACTCTCACCGTAAGTTGTGTTAGGACAACCACCGAAGAAAGCACCAACCATTGAACCTACACCGTCACCAAGAAGAGTTCT
>JAZNJK010000051.1:0-2403 GCA_045578005.1 Eubacteriales bacterium
TTATATTTGCCCATATCACCCTGATAGCCCTCAACCGTTGCCCTTGCTATTTCTCCGTTCAAATACGGGTCCTCTCCGCTTGACTCCATAACGCGTCCCCAACGTGGGTCACGCACAAGGTCAACCATTGGTGCAAAGGTAACGCTCATTCCGTCAAGCGCGGCTTCCTTTGCTGCCATTTGCGCAAGTTCCTTAGCGAGTGCGCGGTCAAATGATCCCGCAACGGCAAGGTTGATTGGATAAAGTGTGCGATGTCCGTGAATAACATCTTGCATTATCATAAGAGGTATTTTATACTTACTATTTTTAAGATAATTTGACTCGGCATCAATCATTGTTTCAGCACCTACAAGGTTGAGTGATGTGCCGACATCATAAATCATATCTTTATCAAGTTTAACTTTACTGTTAGGACCTGTTATGATTTCAAACTTGCTTTCCTTTGTTGTCAAATAAGTAGCGGTTGTAACTTGTTGCAAATGATAAATCTTTTGTTCAAGTGACATATTTGATAAAATTTCTTGTGTTCTTTTGCTCATTTTCAATACCCCTTTTTCGGTTTAAACTGTGCCTTTATTTTATCATAGTTTAGTTGCTGTTGTCAAGCATTATATGGGCTTTATATAAAGCAGTATTTCATCCATAACTGCAAGGCGTTTCTTTGCGAAGGTGAGAATTTGGGTTAGGTGGTCTACCTTTTGAGAGGGGACGCCTGTCCACTTTTGCTTTTCGGCTTCTCTTACCGCATCGGGAATGGAGTCAAAGAACGCTACAAAGTGGCTTGTAATGTTTTCCTCGGTGAGAATTTCTTCTCTTAGCTCCGCATATCTTTCGCAAACGCGGTCAAAGTAATTAACATAAATTCTTTCCCAAAGGAGGTTAAGGTTGGAATGGTTTCGCTCGGGGGCAAGACCCTTTCCGTCCACAAGTGCGGAGATTGGGTGGGTATTTTCGTCAAATTCGATATTTCCGTTCCATCGCATTCCCCAGGTGCCGTCCATATCATACATACTACTGAACCATCTTTTTCCGTCAAGGGTTACCCAAAGGATGTTTTTGCTCGTGTTATCGTCGGCGCAAATGAAGAATGTATAAATCATGGAATCGATACACTTATCAATATCGGCATATTCATGAATGCCGTTTTTAAAGTCATCACCGTCGTTATAGTAAACGAACTCTATTAAGTCAAGTATGCTGTCGTATGCCCACTGGGTGTTTCTATCGACTGTGCTATCCTCGTTTGATGCGAATTCAAGGGTAAATCCGCTTGTGGAGATTTGTCTGAAGGATACGGCGTTATTCCATGTGTTTGTCATGAAAATTGCCTGATTTTTCTCATCACTGTGCTTCATATCGAACATCCAGTTATCCTTTGGAATGTTCAATGTATAAAGACCCTGATAAACGCCGTTATTGTAAATCAAAATCGGGAATCCGTCGATTGCGCCTCCGTTTGGAGTATCTGCGAGTTCATCGTTTCTTGATTTTACAATTTCGCCAAAGATTTTGCCCGATACGACATTTCTTGATTGAGAGTAGTCGATATAGTTGGCTTTTAAGCAATATTTATTTTCCTTGCCCCAGCCGTCGACAAGTTCCACCTTGAACTTGCTTCCGTCGGAGTTGAAGAATTTTATATTGAAATTTTTCTTTGGCTTGCCCGCACTTGATGCGCCCTGAACGGTTATTTGTGCGGTGCAGGAGAAGTAAAGTCCGTTAGCATCGTATACGAAGTCGACTGTGTTTGCATAGCCCTTTGAGGTTGGAAGCGCACCGCCTATATCGATAACGGGCATGCCTACATCCTTTGATGTTACGGGCTTATATATTTTTACTGTTGCCTCTTCGCTTGTGAAGACTCCGCAGCACTCAACCGAATGCTCGTTATTTATAAGGACGGAGTCAAGTGCCATTTTCTTGGTGTCAAACGCGATATTACATTGGGTGCAGTATCCGCTGACATCACAGGTGTGGTATCCGTATTTTGCGGTGCCGAATTCGGTTATAACCGTGCCCTTACATCTATCGCAGGCGTATATTTCCTTACCTCTTTCGCACAGGGGCTCAAGGGTTGAGGTGAGAGCAAGGTTGTGCCCAAGGGCGCTTCCCTCGGTTTTTTCACAGTTTGAACAGTGTTTGGGAAGGACACAGGTCGCCTCCTGCCAATTATGGTCGGAGAGTGCGCCTACCTCAACTAAACAGTTTTCGCAGTGCATCGGCTTTTTACAAGTTGCCTCTACCCACTGATGAGCATATTCAACGCCTTCCTTTTTTGAGCAGATTTCGCATACTCTTTCCTCTCCGCAGCCTTGATATATCCATGTGTGCGGAAGTCCCTCGGTGGAGGTGGCGCTACACCTTTGGCACATCTTTGGCACTCTGCACGATGCCACTACCCAC
>JAZNJK010000052.1:0-1620 GCA_045578005.1 Eubacteriales bacterium
ATGTTCAGGACACACCGAGTGCGATGCTATTATTATGGATAATGCCAAAGTAGTGGCAGTTCCTGAAATCACTGCAAATCACATTGATGCCGAACTTATACACGAGGCGGCAATTGGAAAAATTGCAGGAGAGCAATTAATAAAACTTATGACTCTTGGACTTACTGAAAAAGAAGCCGAGGAGCAAATTGTAAGTGGATTTTTGAAATAAACTCAAAGGAGGGTAACCCCTCCTTTTTGTTTTGAATGAAAATAAATATAATTAAAAGCGAATTATTAACACAAACTATATTTAGCATAAAATAATAGTATAATCTTTTAAATGTAAAGGAAGAAATTATGGATTCACAAGGTATAGATAGTGTAGAGTCGCTTGATTTGGCACTTGCGGAGATGAAAAAGTCCCAAGAGATTTTTTCGATGTATACGCAAGAACAGGTGGATAAAATTTTTAAGGCCTGTGCAGTGGTAGCCAATAAAGAGAGAATTTCGCTTGCTAAAATGGCGGTGGAAGAAACTCAAATGGGAATTTTTGAGGATAAAGTTATAAAAAACCATATTGCGTCGGAATTTGTTTATAACAAATATAAAAATGATAAAACATGTGGGATTATTGAGGAAGACAGTGAGCGCGGTATTAAGAAAATAGCATGTCCTGTTGGTGTCGTATCGGCACTTATTCCTACAACAAATCCAACATCTACGGTTATTTTCAAAGTTTTACTTGCGTTAAAGACAAGAAATGCGATAATTATAAGTCCTCATCCACGCGCCAAAAAATGCACGATTGAAGTGGCGAAATTATTATATGATACGGCAGTTTCGATGGGTGCACCCAAAAATATAATTTCTTGGATAAGTGAGCCGAGTGTTCAGTTAACTAAAGAATTAATGGGGCGCAGTGATATTATACTTGCGACGGGTGGCTCAGCAATGGTGAAGTCGGCATATTCGAGCGGAAAACCGGCGATTGGAGTTGGGGCAGGAAATACACCTGCCATAATTGATGAAAGTGCTGATGTAAAGTTAGCGGTCAATTCAATTATTCATTCAAAAACATTTGATAATGGATTGATTTGCGCATCTGAACAGGTTGTTGTAGTTGATAAAAGTGTTTATTCGAATGTAAGGAGCGAGTTTGAGGGGCAAGGTTGCTTATTTTTGAGTGATGAAGAAAAGATACGATTAAGGGAATTGTTCGCAAACGAAAAGGAAGGAAAAAAGATAATTGGAAAAAGTGCGTTTGAAATAGCGAAAGTTTTGGGGATAGAGGCACTGCCTAAAACGAAACTGCTTCTTGCGGAAATAGACGAAATCGGAGAAAATGAAATTTTGTCTGAGGAAAAACTTTTCCCTATTTTGGCAATGATTAAGGCGAATGGTTTTGATGATTGTATACTCAAAGCCCGTTTAACGCTCGAAAATGGCGGTTTAGGGCATACGGCGTCCATTTATGTAGATGAGAATGAGAAAATCAAAATAAGCAAGTTCGAAGGCGAAATGAAGGCGTGTCGTATTCTTTTAAACACTCCGTCTTCGCAAGGCGGGGTTGGTGATGTGTATAATTTTTCACTTTCGCCCTCATTCACACTTGGATGTGGGTCGTGGGGAGGAAATTCC
>JAZNJK010000053.1:0-7814 GCA_045578005.1 Eubacteriales bacterium
GTATGGATGGGCGTATCCCCCGAAGAAGGCGATATTGTCGGACGCTTTGACTCGATTCGTGACTTCCGTGACAGATACTTCCCCGAAATGGAAATTTGGCTCACTGAATTTGGTTGGGACACAAACCAAAGTTGGAAGACATCAACATCTGCACACGCATACGCAAACTTCACAGGAAGACAGGTTCAAGGTATTTGGCTTGTTCGTGAATACTTGCTCCTTTCTTCAATAGGTGTTGAAAAGGCAGCGATGTATATGTCCCGTGACTGTGGTCCTGAAGAAACTGCTGTTGGAAAATATGGTTCAAGCGGTCTTATTAGATTCCCAATTGAAATCAATCCTACAAATGTAATTCAAGGTAATAAGAAGGATTCCTTCTACTATATCTACACTCTTAAAGAAGTTCTTAAAACAACTCGTTTTGACTCTGAAATCGAAGCACCAAACAAGAATGTTAAAGTCTTTAAGTATGTAACAAAGGAAGGAAAGCCAACATACGCAGTATGGTGCACAACAGCCGAAGGACTCACCGTTCCCGGTATGAAACTCAATGTTGAAGATGGCGAATATACCCTTGTAGAACTCGAAAACGAGAGATATAACGGTAAGCGTAGCGACCTTGAATGTGAAAACGGCGCAGTTTATGTAAATGTAAGCGAAAGCCCAATCTTCATTGTTCAAAAATAATAGAAGGTGATAATATGAAAGAAATCGAATTTCCCGCCATTTTTCATGTGGCTGAAGAGGGCGGTTATTGGGTGGAATTTCCTGATTTGGGAATTTTCACACAAGGCGATGATTTGGAAGAGGCGATAAATATGGCAGGGGATTGCTTGCTATGTTATGCTGACGAAATAAAAGAAGACACAAAGGTTACGCCTATTGAAGATATCGTTTTGGCAGAAGGCGAATATGTAAAACTTATAAAACCTAAATATTATAAGTCCGACAAGTAACCCTTATACTTCTTTTAGAATTTCACTCTAATAAAAATAAACACACTGCATTTTGCGAAAGTAAGTTGCAGTGTGTTTTTATATGTGAATAATTCGCTTTGCACTAAATGAAAAATCGGTGTGCAAGTGCTTTATACTCTCACCGTAAGAGTGTGATTTTAAATTGCGACACATTTTTTAAAATAAAAAATCGGCATCTGAAGATGCCGATTTTTATGTATTTGTTAGTCCATAACTACATATACAGGGTTTTCGGAAACATTAATCTTAACCTTTCCACCGCTAACAGTGAGGTCAGATGATACTCCGTCAGTATCGAGGTCAACAGCCTCAATAAGAGTAGCACTTGTTCCGTTTACTGCGAGTTCAAAGTTTGCAACCTTTGTTCCGTCCTGTGTTGGGCACCAAACAGCGTAAGCAGTCTTGCCTTCGCCATTTTTGTATTCATATACCCAAACATCGTCGCGACCTGTATTAAGTTCTCTTTGGAATGTGTAATCACCAAGAGTGTTTTTGAGTGTGTAGATGTAGTAGTAAGAATCCTTGTAGTATTCTTTGCCGTCTTCAAATCCAACAACACCGCAAGTTCCATACTTACCAACAGCATATCTATCATCACTTACGTCTTCGCACATATACATTGTAGCCTTGTCAATTCCGCAAGAGGAGAAGAGAAGGTATGCACGAACGAGCCACATTGCTTGAACTTGGTGGTTTGTATACTCACCGTAAGCGTGAGCAGATGTCATTGTTTCATAACTTTGGTTTGTATCCCAACCGAACTCAGTAAGCCATACTTCCTTATCAGGATAGTATTTATCTCTAAATTCAAGAAGTCCTGACATAGCATCAACCATGTTATAGAACTCAGGAGATACACCAACTTGGATATATTCGCCATTCATTGCGAATGTATTTGAGAAGTAGCAGTGAACATTGAATGCGTCCATAGCGATTGAACCGTCGCTACGATTTGCTTTGAGCCAGTAGCACATACTTGATACATATCTACCGCCGATACCTGCAAGACCTGCCATTGCAACCTTCATATTAGGGTCGCCGTTTATAGCGCCAAGGTGGTAGCCGGAGTCAGTCTTTGAGGAAACCATTGTCTTTTCATGTCCGTCATATGCAGCGGATTGAAGAGCAGCGAGTTGGTATGGAACCATTCCGAGTTGGTCTTCACCGTTAGGCTCGTTACCGAACTCAAGCCACTTAATAGTGCCATTACCTACACCTGTTGTAGCAGTAGCAGTGTGCGCTCTCAAAACTGAGAGAACATCAGTAGATGTATTTGTGCCATAACGCGCTGAGTAAGCGAACATATGGTCAGCATAGATGTAGTAAACATCAGGACTGAACTTTTCAAAGTATCCAACAGCAGGGTAGTTACCATCAACCTTAACGGGCATTCCGTTATCGTCAACTTGTCTTGCTACCTCGTAATTAGGCCATTGGAAGCAAGGAACAACGAGGATACCTGCCTCTGAATATTCCTTATATTTAGCATCAAAGTTACCCATTGTGCCATTGAAGATGTTTGACTTTCCTGGGTAAGATCTGTCGTTGTATGACCAACCGAAGTTGTGATATTCACGCATTACAGTTGTGCAAAGGATTGATTTTGTAGGAGTGTTACCACCACCGATAGCAACAAATCCGCACATACCCATCATATCGCCTACGGTAGGAAGTTCGCGTCTTTCGGTAGCGATAGGATCGCCCTCACCACTTTGATATCCGAATATACCGATTTCGTTAGGTGCTTTACCGTCGTTAAATACAACTTGAACATATCTTGCCTCAGCATCAACTTCAACTGTGTTCCAGTTTTTGTTGAGTCTGTTTGTTCCGGAACTTGAATATTCAAAGAATCCGTCCCACTCGCTGTTTTCAGCGTTGAAGTTAACTTCGTCCTTAGCCCATCTAATAGTTACTGTATACTCATCAGGAATATCTTTGTAGTGAATCTTTACATTTGTAATTTGGTGCATATATTCAAGGTCTACAATAGGATAAAGGAGCATTCCAACCTTGCCGTTCTTGTTGTTTTCACCGTCAGGGTTGAGTGAACCATCGTTGTTCGTTTCAGGATTGTAGAGAACGCCGATGTTTGTTTCAGGGAAGTAGAATGGATTGTCAAGATCAGCCTGCTCGTCAAAGAGTTTAGAGAAATCTCTTAGTGACTCACCGTGGTAAACATTGAAAATCGAGCCTGTGTAATCAATTTGAATAGGAAGGTCGCCACCTGCACGGACAGTGTGAACAAGTCCTTTAAGTGTTCCCTTCGTTGATCTTGCTGCGATGTAGTAAGCCTTGTCAAGAGATGCTGTAATATCTTTAATTTCAGCAGTTACCTCTCTTGTGCCGGTGATCTTAACATCGGTAGCCTTTGTAGCCTGTTCAAAGTTCTCCTCGGTAATTGGATCTTCGCTATATCTAATATCATAGGAAAGACCGCCAACATAAACATTGAACTTAACGGTTACTGAATCATCGCCAATCTCTGAAATTCTGAGATAGTAGATGTTGTCGATGGCTGTTGATGAAGCAGATGGAAGTGAGCCTGGTTTGTCACCACCGCCGGATGATTCTTCTCCGCCTTCGCTTGATGAACTTTCTGGGTTGTCTGGGCCTTCGCACGAACAAGACGCCATAAATAGGCAAGAGAGTGCAAGAAGCATCGCAAGGACAACTAACAAAATCTTCTTTTTCATTGTGTTCCTCCAAATGGATTTTTTTAAAGCGTAATTTTGCTTATTATTACATTATATATAATACACCATTTGAAATCGTTTGTCAAGGCAAAATTAAACAAAATAACATTGAAATTGTAAAAAAATATCTGTCATTTGTGCAATGTGCACATAAAAGTGCGCTTGTTTTTGGACAACATGCCGATATTTTTCGTTTCGGCAATTTTATCACCACCGATTTTTACTCCTCACTCGGCTCTCTCTTTTCATTTTCACTCACTATCGGCGGAGAATAAAGAGACTCAAAACACTCAATTTGGTATCTCGTATCATATCGCACCCCAACAATGTGAATGACTCTTAAATTTGCGTAGTTATACTCCGAAAGAGGTTTGTCAAGTGCATCGTTTGAGTTGGCGCAAATGTAAATTTCACCGTCGCGAATTTCGCTAATTATAATTGTATGGTAGAAATCGCCGTCTTCATTTTGCAGTTGAATGACATCTCCAATTTGCGCCATATCAAGTGATGATTCGACACCGAAAGGACCGACATCTTCATTCGAGGTCATAAAATTGTAAAAGAAGTCAACACCCGTCCACGATGCGCTACGCCTATTTGTCGATAAGTAATACCACCCGTAAATCGGCGTGTAATTCATAACGCAACTTCCCGCAAGCACGCATTGGGAAACGAAATTTGTGCAGTTTCCGCCAATTCCCGCAAAGGAAAAGAAAAGAGGATTTCGCACAAGCGCATATTTCCTTGCGTAAAGCACCGCCCTCTCTCTTTCGTAATTTTTTTCAAGAATCATATTTTCACCCCCATAACAATATTTTATGATAGAGCCCCTCTTTTGTTCCTAACAGGGAGCCCCTGTGGGCAAAATCCGACATCGTGTAACGACAATCCCATCAACCCTCCCCGAGCAATAATCTCAATGGCGTAGCCAATTCATGACCGTAGGTCAATTCATGTGCGAAGCACAATTTATGCACCGCAGGTGCAATTCATTTTCGCTTGCGAATCAACTTAATTCGGAGATAAAAATGCTTTCAATATTACTTCTTTGCACCTTAACATTTCTAAACGGTTGGACCGATGTGCCGAACTCTATTGCAACAACCGTTTTCACAAATGCCTTAACGATGAAAAGGGCGTGTTTTCTCTCGGCAATATGTAATCTTTTCGGGCTTGTTATGAGCCTCTTTTTCGGTATGCCTATTGCCAAAACGATTTTTGAGATTGCCGACCTTGGAAAAGAACCGAACGCCTCGGTAAGCGCAGTGCTTTTGTCGGTAATCAGTATTAGCGTCCTTGCGTGGATTTTTTCTATGCCGTCAAGCGAAAGCCACTCACTCGTTTCCGCTATGGCAGGAGTTAGTTTTGCTTTGACAGGTAAAATAGACCTTGCCCCGTTTCTCAAAATCGTAATCTATATGATTTTGTCGTGCATTTTCTCAATGCTCGTTTCGTATCTTGCAGTCCGACTTCTCAAAAATCGCACACTTCCGTTCAAAAAATTCCAAATTGCAACTTGCGTTACAAACTCATTTGCCCACGGAGCGCAAGACGGACAAAAACTTGTTTGCGTTATGCTTTTCATTCTTGGAAACGGCAAAAGAGAAACCTTGCAAGCGGTCATAACCGTCGCAGTTTTCCTTTTTATCGGCACGGCACTTGGTGGTGGAAAAATTACGGAAATGATGGGAGAGGGGATTTGCACCTTGAACGAAAAAAGCGGTTTCGCATCGGATATATGCGCCACCCTGTGTTTGATTTTATGCTCAATTTTCGGTTTCCCCGTAAGCACGAGCAATATAAAAGCCTGCTCCATTTTGGGAGCAGGCATGGGGGATAATGCTATTGTGAATTATAAATCCGTTATGAAAATCGTTTTTGTAGCATTTGCAACAGTTCCGCTTTCAATTGTGATGGGCATAATTTATCTTCGTATGTTGACTTAAAATCAGCCCTCAATACTTGAAAAATCAAACACTCCCCAAGCCGAACATACAGTAGAACTTGGTAAAGAGCGAAACTCCATTTTCTTGTCCGTCGTTGGATGAACAAACGAAAGATAAGCAGAGTGCAAGGCGATTTTATCATTGTCTTTCGCCCCGTATTTTCCGTCACCGAATAAAGGGAAAGAGCGAGATGCAAACTGAACTCGTATTTGATGTGTGCGCCCTGTAATCAAATGAATTTTAACGAGCGAAAGTTCCTTTTCTTCAAAAAATCCGCGACCAAGTGTGCGAAATTCGAGTTTTGCCTCTTTTGCGCCACCCTTTTTTGTCGCACGGACAAACGATTTGTTTTTTAGTGAATCGTGAAAGAGAAAGTCCACCATTTCGCCCTCGTTTTCAACCCTACCGTGAACAAGCGCAAAATATTCCTTTTCAAGTGTGCGATTTGTCACCTGCGCACAAAGAGAAGACGCACTCTTTTGATTTAATGCGTAAACAATCAACCCTGTGGTTGTAATATCGAGTCTGTGAACGGGAAAAACCTCTTTTCCAATCTCGCAAGAAAGAATATCAATCATATTCTCGCCACCGCTTTTTTGAGAGGACACTCCGTAGTCCTTTTCGCAAACCGCTATATCGTTATCTAAATATAAGATTTTCATTTAGCACTCCGAATTTTGAATAAAGCAGGAAAGGTTTTCTTTCCTGCTTTTGATAATTATTTAACTTTAATAATTGATTCGTCCCACATAGAAGGCGCATCGTAACCGAGAAGGTTAACAACAGTTGCAGCAACATTTGAAAGACCGAAACTTCCGTTATCAGCCTTGATTTCATACTTGTCAGCATAGAAGTTGTCGTAAATGATGCAAGGAACAGGATTGAGCGTGTGGCTTGTTTTAGCCTTGTATTTTCCGTCTTTGCCTACCTTTGCAACACCCTTCTTGTCAACTTCAAACATTTCGTCTGCGTTTCCATGGTCAGCAGTAATAACCGCAACACCGTGTAGTTCGTCAACAACATCAAGTATACGCTTCAATTGAAGGTCAAGCGCTTCCATAGAGCAACGAGTAGCCAAAAGGTTTCCTGTGTGACCAACCATATCACCATTCGGGAAGTTAACTCTTAGACAGTCATACTTGCCACTTTTTAAGCACTCAATGAGTTTGTCGGTAATCTCGGCACACTTCATCCAAGGTCTTTGTTCAAAAGGAACAACATCGGAAAGAACCTCAATATAAGTTTCAAGGTCTTCACTGAATTTACCACTCTTGTTTCCGTTCCAGAAGTAAGTTACATGTCCATACTTTTGTGTTTCGGAGATAGCAAGTTGTGAAACGCCTGTATCGGTAAGATACTCGCCCATAGTGTTTGTGATTTCAGGTGGATTTACAAGGTATCTTGAAGGAATGTGAAGGTCGCCATCGTATTCGAGCATACCTGCATAAACAACCTTAGGGAATCTAACTCTGTCAAATTTATCAAAATCAGCATCGTCAAATGCCTTTGAAATTTCGATTGAACGGTCGCCACGGAAGTTGTAGAAAATTACGCTATCGCCATCGTTGATTGTGCCAACTGCTTTACCGTTTTCTGCAATTACAAACGGTGGTAAATCTTGGTCGATTACTTTGTATTCGTTTCTATAAGTTTCAACCGCCTCGTGAGCTGAAGCAAATTGTCTGCCCTCGCCTAAAACGTGAGTTTTCCAACCCTTTTCAACCATTGCCCAGTTTGCTTCATATCTGTCCATTGTGATAACCATACGGCCGCCGCCTGATGCAATCTTAATATCGAAATTATCGCAACGAAGTTCATCAAGGTATGCTTCAAATGGGTCGATATATTCAAATGCGCTTGTTTCGCCAACGTCACGACCGTCAATAAGAATGTGAATTCTTACTTTGTTGACGCCTTCATTTTTTGCTTGAGCAAGCATTGCTTTTAAGTGGTCGATGTGTGAGTGAACGTTACCGTCTGAGAATAAACCGATAAAGTGTAAAGTGCTATTATTGTCCTTTACGTTTTTAACGATTTTTTGCCATGTGTTTGATGCAAACATTTTGCCGTTTTCAATTGATTGAGATACAAGCTTAGCGCCTTGTGCGAATACTTGTCCTGAACCGAGTGCGTTGTGTCCAACTTCGGAGTTACCCATATCGTCATCGGTAGGAAGACCTACTGCTGTACCGTGG
>JAZNJK010000054.1:0-5603 GCA_045578005.1 Eubacteriales bacterium
GTTGCAGACATTAAGAACATCATCGCTTCTCTCCATGAGTTCAACCCAATGATGGGTCACCGTGGATGCCGTCTCACAGTTACTTATCCTGAAATCGCTAAGATGCAAACAAGCGCAGTTATCCGTGCTGCTATCAATGTAAAGAAGGCTCATCCTGATTGGGATATCGTTCCTGAAATCATGATTCCACTTGTTGGAGAAGTTAAGGAACTTGCATTCGTTAAGAAGATAGTTGTTGCTACTGCTGATAAGGAAATCGCTGATGCTGGTGCTAACCTCAAATATGAAGTTGGAACTATGATCGAAATTCCTCGTGCTTGTCTCACTGCTGATGAAATCGTTAAAGAGGCTGAATTCTTCTGCTTCGGAACAAACGACCTTACACAAATGACATTCGGTTTCAGCCGTGATGACGCTGGTAAGTTCCTCACAGCATACTATGAGAGCAAGATTTATGAAAACGATCCATTCGCAAGAATCGACCAAAACGGTGTTGGTAAACTTATGAAGATGGCTGTTGACGCAGGCGTTGAAGCGCGTCCTAACATGCACCTCGGCATTTGCGGAGAGCATGGTGGAGACCCAACATCTGTTGAATTCTGCCACAAGATCGGTCTTTCATATGTATCATGCTCACCATTCAGAGTTCCGATCGCAAGACTTGCTGCTGCACAGGCTGCAATTAAGAACCCACGCAAATAATTTAACAAATTACATTAAATTATAAGCATGCCCATTGAGGAAGAAATTCCTCAATGGGTTAATGCTTTATGGCATTTTTAAGCAGTGCCGAACAAAACGGAGGTTTATATGAGTATTCAATCCGAAAGAGCGAAAAGGACCGAGTGGTATTGCCACGACAGGTTCGGTATGTTTATTCACTGGGGACTTTATTCAATCCCTGCGGAGAATGAATGGTTAAGAAATCACAAGAGAATTTCAAACGAGGACTATCAAAAGTATTTCGACAGTTTTGACCCGACAAATTACAATCCTACCGAGTGGGCAAAACTCGCAAAACAGGCGGGTATGAAATATGCCGTGCTTACAACAAAGCATCACGACGGTTTTTGCCTTTTTGACAGTCAATACACCGACTACAAGGCAACAAATACTCCTGCCGGACGCGACCTTGTGCGTGAATATG
The DNA here is from genome assembly GCA_045578005.1 of Eubacteriales bacterium. Classification (GTDB taxonomy): domain Bacteria; phylum Bacillota; class Clostridia; order Oscillospirales; family CAG-272; genus RGIG2000. Next base: position 1,148 of record JAZNJK010000054.1, read on the forward strand.
TTGATGCGTTTCGTGCCGAAGGTATCAAGATAGGTCTTTACTATTCTCTTCTCGACTGGCATCACCCCGATTATCCCGCTTATAACGACACTCATCACCCTATGCGTGGAAACGAGGCTTACAAGCATCAAAACGGCGAACATTTCGAAAGATACATCGAATATATGCACAATCAAGTTCGGGAACTTCTTACAAACTACGGAAAAATCGATATTATGTGGTTTGACTTCCAATATGACGATATGACGGGTGAAAAATGGGAAGCGACCAAACTTGTAAAGATGGCAAGAGAAATCAATCCCGACCTTATTATTGACAACAGAATGGGCGGAGATATTACATCGGCTAACCCTGAAATTTATTCGGGTGACTTTGGCTCTCCTGAACAAATGATTCCTGCCGGTGGAATGACTGATGTCCTTGGCAATCCTATTCCTTGGGAAACTTGTATTACTCTAAACGACCATTGGTGCTATAACGCAAACGACCTCAACTACAAGAGTGCGAGAAATGTTATAAATATGCTTATGGAGTGCGTTTCAAAGGGCGGAAACCTACTTCTCAATGTAGGTCCTGATGCAAAAGGAAACATTCCAAAACGCAGTATTGAAATCCTCACCGAGGTTGGCGAATGGATGCGCCTTAATGGAGAGAGTGTTTATGGTTGCGGAATTGCCGATATCAAAAAGCACGATTTCGGTAGAATTACAAAGGGAAAAGATGCACTTTACCTCTATGTTCAAGACTGTTGCTCGGAACATATTGCAATTTATGACTGTCCTTATGACATAAAAGGTGCAAGACTTCTTTGCGACGGGCGTGAACTTTCAACCGCCGACCCATGGAATGTAAATTCATATCGCATCGAGGGACACACGGTTGACTTCGTTCGCACCCCGCCTTTTGAAAGGCTCAACGGAAACGGAAATGTCATCAAATTAATTCTAAACAAATAAATAATTTCAAGCAAAAGAGCCTCTTTCGAACGATTGAGGCTCTTTTTGTATGTTTTTCACAAAAAGCGGTGCGTTTTTTGGCGGTCTTTTGTGAAATATTTTAATTTTTTTGAAAAAATTTAAGATTTTTCATTGACAAACTCGTTTTTTTATGTTATTATTTAATTTAGAAAAGTATGATTTCTTTTTATGAATGTTAGGAGGTTGACATATGGAAATTGCAATTATCGCAGACGACACCAAGAAGGAACTTATAACTCAACTTTGTATTGCTTATTGCGGAACTCTTTCAAAGCATTCTATTTGCGCTACAAGCACAACCGGTGCTTACATTTCGGAGGCTACCGGTCTTAAAATAGAAAAACTTCTTTCGGGAACACAGGGTGGCGAACAACAAATCGCATCAAGAATTTCGTTTGATGAGATTGATGTTTTGTTCTACTTCCGTCCTACAACTCCGAGAAACGATGCACAGGTCAACGCAGTAGAGCAAAATCTACTCCGTCTTTGCGATGTGCATAATGTTCCTGTTGCGACAAACATTGCAACAGCGGAAATTATCGTTTCCGCACTCGAAAGAGGAGAACTCGATTATCGTGAATTTATCAATCCGCGTTCCGAGTATAACATCAAGCACAGAGGCGCTCCTCGCTACTAATGTAGCGAGGCTTCTTTTTCTCGATTATTTCATTTAAACATTTACTATTTTTCGAAAGGGGAACAAACAGTGAGGAAAATTATTTTGCTTATTGCACTTTTGCTCGTTTTTTCGCTTATATTTTGCTCGTGTGAGTTTCTCGACGACTTTTTATCGTCACTTGAATCGCTAAATGTTTCTTCAAGTGAAAGCGAGAGTGAAAGTGAAAACATTTCGGCAGTAGGCTCGGAGAGCGAGAGCGAAAGTGAGAGTGAAACGCAAATCGACACATCGTCCTTCCCTACTATTAAATATATAGCAGATGAAGGCGGAACGATAATAGGTCTTTCAGAGCAACGAGTTGCTATTGGTGAGCGCACCGAGGAAGTCAGGGTAAAGGCAAACAGCGGATACCGTTTTCTTGGTTGGAGTGACGGGATTATGCTTATGCGCCGTTCCGACGAGGTGAAGGGTGATGCGACTTACACCGCAAGGTTTGAAAGATTTTACACTGTCACCTTTGCGTGTGATTCAAAACAAGGGACAATTTCGGGCAAGGCAATTCAACAAGTGACAAATGGCGAAACAACTACCGAGGTTACCGCAAATGCAAATGCGGGTTTTAAGTTTCTTTGTTGGGACAATGGCGAAACTTCACCGACAATAACGATTTCACCGACCGACAGTGCCAAAATAACCGCTATTTTTGTGCCTTCATCGTTACAATTCCCTTCTATTTATATTGAAACAAAGGACTCCGCGCCTATCGTTTCAAAGGAAACTTATCTTAACTGCTATATCACCGTTTCAAACACGAGCGATGATTATGCCCTTGACAAAGTAACAGGTCAAGTGCGTGGCAGAGGCAACACATCGTTTCAAGTTGAGAAATGCTCATACAAAATAAAGTTTGATGTGCGCACTGACCTTTTTGGAATGGGAGATGCGCGAGATTGGGCGCTAATTTCAAATCACTTTGATTTGAGTATTGTTAGAAATTACATCGCTTATGCGGTGGCATCGAAGTTTGAAACGCAACAGTTTGCGTGTAAAAATCAGTTTGTCGACTTATACATAAATGGCGAATACAGGGGCGTGTATCTTGCTTGTGAGCAAGTTGAGGTGCAAGAAAACCGTGTAAACATCACCGAGGGTTCAAAAGAGGAAGATACAGGTTATCTTATCGAACTTGACTCCCGTGCCGAAGATAGAGGATTTTATGTATTCGGCAAGTTTCACGCAGTAAAGACTCCTAACCCTAACAAGAGCGAACTTTCATCGGAGCAAATGACCTACATTTTTAGATATGTTTCATCGGCTCACAGCACAATTCTAAAAAAGAGTTGGAGCGAGGTTTGCGAGGTTGTCGATGTTGACTCGTTTGCCGAGGCGTATGTTATTTATGAACTATTTAAGTGTGTTGATGTTGGATATGCAAGTTTCTTTATGTTCAAAGAGGCGGGTGGCAAACTTGCGGTAGGACCTGTATGGGATTTTGACCGCAGTATGGGTAATGTTGGCAACAACGATGCGGCGCGCCGTTACGACTCTCTTTGGGCAAGGAAGGACAACATGTGGTTTCTCGGTCTTTTTATGCACGAAGAATTTGAATTGCTTGTGAGAGAAAAACTTGAAAAGTCCCTTCCTACAATTCGCCAAACACTCGATGCGTGTTACATCTACCTTGAAGCACACGAGGAGTCATTTGATAGAAACTTTGAGCGTTGGGACATTCTCGGTGGATATGTTTATCCTAACCCGAGCGAACTGAACCGTCTTCAAACTTGGCGTGAGCATCTTGATTGGCTCAAAGTGTATATAAACAACAGTATTGATTTTATGGTCCAAACTTATCCGCCGACAAGCGAATAAATATCAATATAATACAAAAAACCGACACAGAGTGTCGGTTTTTGTGTTTATTGATTATTTTACAATAACGTTTACGGTGTGCTTTCCTGTGCCGAAGGAAGGGATTATATTACCGTCGATTGTTTTACCGTCAACGGTGATTTCGAGTTCATAATCTTTTGCTTTCTTTTCAAGATTAGATACGGAAACTTCGTATTCAGCACCACGGAATGAGCGTTTCATCTTTGCGCCATCGAATGGAAGATGTGGGTCAACAACAAGTCCTTCATATGTTGCACGGATACCAACGAGGTAGTTTTCCATTGTGTTAGTATACCAAGCAACTGAGCCTGTAATCCAACTGTATTCCATTTGGAATGCGCTATTTTTGTGTTCAGGACCAAAGTAGCAGTTGGAGAACATATATGGTAGGCACTTATTCTTGATTTCGGTGTTATCGCCTACGATATAGCCAGGTGCAATCTTCTTAAAGAGTTCATACGCACGATCAGCCTTACCGTATTTGAGAAGTCCCAAAATCATCCAGATATTTGTATGTGAGTAGATTGTTCCGTTTTCGCAAATGCCAGGTTCCATTGAAGAAATTCTACCGATTGTTGCGTCAAATTCCTTATAGGAAGGTGTAAGAAGGAGATATCCAACAGGTGTGAGCATTCTTTCGTCCATTGCCTTGATAATGGTATTTGCTCTTTCCTCGCTTGCAACTCCTGAAATGAGTGACCAGCACTGTGGCTCCATAAACATCTTTGCGTATTTATTTTCAACGCTTCCAAGAGGTGAGCCGTTGTCGGTATAGCATCTTCTAAACCATTCGCCGTCCCATGCGTTATCGTTGATTGCCTTCATTATCGCTTCACGACGGGCAAGATAATTCTTTTCCTTTTCAGGCATTTTCAAGAAACGAGCAAGGTCTGCCATTTCAAGAAGTGCTTGTGCGTATGCGATTGAGAGCCATACACTCTCTCCCTTTCCTTCTTTACCAACGCCTGTG
>JAZNJK010000055.1:0-3708 GCA_045578005.1 Eubacteriales bacterium
GTATAAACGAGGAAATGAAGGTGGCGACGTCACACGCGCTCGCATCGCTCATTTCAGATGAGGAACTAAATGAGGAATGTATCATTGCTCCCGCACTCGACAAGCGCGTTTCCGAGGTTGTGGCAAGAGCCGTAATAGAGGCGGCGCACAAAACGGGTGTTGCAAGAATATAACAAAAACAGCCACAGATGTGGCTGTTTTTTAATGTTATTGTTATTGTGCGGTATTCTGCGCTCCCTTGGATTTTTTGCTTAAATATCTATCCTTTACGATTTTCACAACGTCCGTGAATACATAATTTATCGCAATCACAGTCACGACTCCGAGCGCGACGTAGAGGAAGGTTGTGCCTCTGCCTGATGAAGTCCATACGGTGGGGGATAATCCAAGGGACATTTTTGATGCTGCACCACAAAAGAGGAGATAGAATACCGCAAGGTATTTTTTGCCGTCCTTAATAACGACTTTTAGACTGAACATTATACATACAAGAAGTAACACAAATACAATATCGGTAATTATCGCATTCGTCGTAATTTCAGGGTGTCCGCAAGCGGCAAGCATATGATTTTTAAGTGCGGTGACAAACGGAATTTTGCCGAAAAACGAATACTTCACGCTGAAAACGAGTGAAAATACGCTCGGTATCCATGATATTGTGATGTTATACCATTTTTTGCTTTTTAGTGTGACAAGGAGCGAAATCGAAAGGCAAAACAGGAATGCGTATCCTTTATCGGTAAGGAACAATGTTTGCATCATTGCGCAAAAACCGAGTTCAACTTTAAAGAACAAATTAAGATTTGGGTGTTCGGGAAGCCAAGTCGCACTCTCCTGTGCATATCGAACATCGTTACCGGCACAGGTAAGGTGGTAAATGAGCAAAACGGCACACATAGTGGCATATACTATCTCCCAAACGGGGATTTTTTTGTTTTTGATTATTTGATATGCGCCACAGCCGAGGGTGACAAGAAGGACGGTTGCACTTAAAATTTCGCTAAAACAACCGAAGAAAAGGAGCGGAATTGAAACTGCCTTTTCTACCTTTGATACTTCTCTATTTGCAAAGCGCTTGAACATAACCGAAACAGCGGGTAAAACTGTCGCAAACGGGATTATATAGTTTATTGATGTTGCAACGCTACCAACCTCGAAAAGCACTTTCGGAAAGCACAGTGCGACAAGAGGCAAAATTATGTTTTTTATGCGTGACTTTTCGGGGTTTATTAGGTTCGACAAAGCGAAAACTATATAAACTATCGCCACTGTGTCGATAATTTTCCACAAAATCGGCACACGCACGAGCAAGATGAGTGCAAATTCAATAAGCGTTCTTGACGACCAACCTTCATATCTTATTTTGACAAAGTCGAGGCACGATGTAAAAACATCTTCCTTGCCTTCAAGAATGTTATAAAACCACGCATCATCGGCAAACAAAAGGGGCAAAGTTGTATGGTAAATGGCAACTATTATAGCAAAAATTATAAGCGGTAATTCGCGTAATTTCAAGATACTCAAAAGCGTTTTCTTTATGTTTGTCATTTCCCTTTCGCCTTTCGTTTTTATTATTAGTTTAACCACTTTTCTCTATATTTAACAGTATACTCTTATTTTTTCAATATTTCAAGTTTTTTATTGAATTTTAGCATAAGAGATTGTATAATTAATATATAAATTTAATTTCTCAAGGGAGACATATATGAGTAAAGTTTTAATTGATTTTTCAAAGAAAGTCGGCAAAATCAAACCTATGCATGCAGTAAACAATGGTCCTAATGTTGCGGGCGGTGACCAAACCAGAGGAAATGAGGTCCTTTATGCCGAGGCTAAAATTCCTTATGCAAGAACGCACGATGCAGCATTTCACGCATCATATGGTGGTGAGCATACTGTTGACATAAGCGCAGTATTCCCCAACTTCGATGATGATGTTAACGATCCAAACAGTTACGATTTCGCTTGCACCGACCACTATATGAAACAAATTTACTCCGTTGGCACAAAGCCGTTTTACCGTCTTGGCTCTAAAATAGAACACGGTGTTAAAAAATACGGCACTTTGCCCCCAAAAGATTTTCTAAAATGGGCTAAAATTTGTGAACATATAATTGCGCACTATACCGAGGGTTGGGCAGACGGTTTTAAATATGATATGGAATATTGGGAAATTTGGAACGAGCCTGACCTTGACTCCGATGATAGCAAAAACAAGCGTTGTTGGGGTGGCACTGAGGCGGAGTTTACCGAATTTTACATTATCGCCTCAAAATACTTGAAGTCGCGCTTCCCCAACCTCAAAATTGGCGGTCCTGCTCTTGCTTGGAACGAGGATTGGCTTGAAAGATTTTTTGAGCGCATTGAGAAAACAAGCGGTGAGCGTGTGCCTCTTGACTTCCTTTCTTGGCATTGGTATGGCACTAAACCAAAGGAAATGAGCGAAAAAGGAACGAGAATTTGCAAGATTGCAAACCGTTTCGGCTACACGGGATTTGAGTCCATTCTAAATGAGTGGAACTATGTCCGCGGTTGGAGTGATGAGTGGATTTACAGCATTGAGCAAATGACTGGCATTAAGGGTGCGTCATTTATCACTGCGTGTATGTGTGAAGGTCAAAGAAATCCCGATATTGATATGCTTATGTATTATGATGCGCGTCCTTGCGCTATGAACGGAATGTTTGATTTCTACACTTTGCGTCCGCTCAAAGGATACTATCCTTTTGTTATGTTTAGCCGTCTTTTTGACCTTGGTGAATATGTAGAGTCTTCAAGTGATGACGGTGATGTTTATTCGGCTTGCGCTACAAATGGCGACAGTCACTCGGCAATCGTTTGCTACTACACCGACGATGACAATGCGGGTAATAAGGAAATTACCGTGAATTTTGATGGTGCAAATCTTGACGGTGCAAAGGTTTATCTTCTTGACGATGGCTACTCTATGAACGAAATGTCACAGTATAGAATTAAAGATAACACACTCACTTTAAAGGTTCGACGCAACAGTGTCATTTTCATCGAGAAAAATAATAACTTTTTAAATAAAAAATAGCAAGATTTTATCTTGCTATTTTTTTATGAATGAAATTTTATAGGTCGTTTGTTGTTATGATTTGAAGTTGTTTTAGCACCTCGTTTGGCGAAAGGTCACATTTTACGACAATTTCGTAGGGGTTGGGGGTTGCGATATTAAAGAAGTTGTCGCTTAACTTCGGCTCAATATTATCAAACGAGATATTGACATTTAGGGCAAGGGATTTTGCGCTAAGTGTGAGTTTTACTCCACCATCAACCCGAGCGGCTTGTGCGTCAATTTCGGGGTTTTGCCACTTGAAGAACTTCGGTTTTGTCAAAAGTTCGGTATTTTGTGACACGACTCTGCCGTTTTTGTCGGTGAGAGTGACAAAAATGTAGTCCTCGCTTTCGTTTAGGTCGGGGAGTGTCATTTCAATCACATCGGTCGATGAAAGCGGTTTTAACGATACATCAAGGTCCTTTTTGTAAATTTCGGTAAAATCGTTCTTCATAAATTTCAAGGTAATTTTGCCGTCAAAGGACGAGAGTGTTTCGTTCACAGCATTTATTGCGAGTTTGCCGTCTTCGACAAATATCGACACAAGTTGTGGTGCATAAAAGCGCTTTGCGAAGTAATGTAGGGCTTTGAGAGTGCCGTAATAGTCAACGCTTGACCACGATGCAACG
>JAZNJK010000056.1:0-11524 GCA_045578005.1 Eubacteriales bacterium
GGTTGTGGCTACCGAAATTTACAATGCGGTATCAGATGCGGGACAAAGTTTGCGCCCGTATTCAGATTACTATGTTGATATTTGCGCAAATAATGGGGTTTATCCTTATTTATTAGCGACTGACGATGCACACGCTTACAATGGCTCGGACAACCGCCTTGGCTGGGTTATGGTTAAGGCTGATGAACTCAGCGATGAGGCGCTTTCTAATGCGATTAGATGCGGTGACTTCTATGCCAGTGAGGGTCCTGACCTTCGTGTTGTTCGTGAGGGTAAAAAGTTAATTATTGACACTTCCCCCTGTGAAATCATCGGCACTTTGTCAAACACCTGTTGGGCTTGGGGTCGTGTTTTGCGAGGTAAAGACCTTACGCACTTTGAGTATGAAATTAAAGATGAGGAAAAGTGGGTGCGTGTTGAAGTGCGTGATAAAAATGGCAAAAAGGCTTGGAGCAATATTTTTGTTATTTAATATTTTGTGTTTGGAGTTGAGATTTTATGAAACTTAGTGTTTGGTCAAGTTATTATTACGATTTGGCGCCCGAAGATGCTATGCGTGAGTTTAGGGCGCACGGGTTTGAGTGTTGCGAGATTTCTTTTGAGCATGCTTGCATGATAATGGAGCGTGGTGATATTGCTAAAAACGGCAAGGAGTTTGGAGATTTTGCACGCTCTATCGGTATGGATATTTCGCAAGGTCACCTTTCATACGAGGCGAAACTTTGCAAGAGTGAGGGAATGGAATTTTTGAAGAAACAAATTGACCTTTTTCTTGCTATGGGTGTTAAAAATATGGTGTTGCATTGCGATTCTCTCGCTTGGCGTGAAAGCAAACCGTCAGAAGAAGAACAAATTGAGGAAAATTGCAAGGCTATTTGCGAACTTTTAGATTACATTAAGGGCAGTGATGCGGTAATTTGTCTTGAAAATCTAATAAGCACGAATTTTGCGAACAATGTTGAGGGGCTTATGCTCTTTATAGAGAAATTTGACAGCAAAAATCTTGGAATTTGTCTTGATACGGGACATCTACACCTTCGCGACAAAGATCAGGTTGCGTTTATACGGCGCGCGGGTAAGCACATTAAGGCGCTTCACTTGGCGGACAATCAAGGCGAACACGACCAACATCTTATGCCTTACGGTTGCGGTGGGGTTGATTTTGTTTCGGTTGTTCGTGAAATGAAAAAACTCGGATATGAGGGGCTATATAACCTTGAAATTCCGGGTGAAAGAAACGCTCCGCTTGAAGTTCTTGGATATAAACTCGATTATGTTAAAAAAATAATGGATTATATTGACAGGGTGAGCGAATAAAACTCACCGTAAAAGCGATGTGCAACGACAATTTTGAAATTAAAAATTGCATTTTGCTTGACAATATATAAATCCCGTATTATAATTATACATGGATTTAATTTGACTTTTAAAGGAGAATAAATATGAATTTTATCACGGTTAAATCTTATGAAGAACTTAGCGCCCGTGCGTCTATGATTATTTGCGGACAGGTTGCTATTAAACCAAATTGTGTGCTTGGATTGGCAACAGGGTCTTCTCCTCTTGGAACTTATGCAAAAATAGCCGAAAAGAACAAGGCGGGTGAGGTTGATTTTTCAAATGTTAAATCAATCAATCTTGATGAATATGTAGGGCTTGATGGTGAGCATGACCAAAGTTACCGCTATTTTATGAACAACAATCTATTCAAAAAGATAAATATCGATTTGAACAATACTTATGTGCCGAACGGTTGTGCTTCCGATGTTGATGCGGAGTGCAAGGCTTATGATGAACTAATCGAGCGTCTTGGCGGTATCGACCTTCAACTTTTGGGAATAGGATATGATGGGCATATTGGATTTAATGAGCCTGATACTTATTTCGAAAAGGCAACTCACAAAGTAATTCTTGATGAGTCTACCATTGAGGCAAATTCCCGTTTCTTTGCGACTCGTGATGATGTTCCAAAGACGGCTATCACTATGGGTATGGGTGGTATTATGTCGGCGAAAAAGGTGCTTTTAATTGCAAACGGAAAGGGCAAAAAGGATATTCTCGAAAAGGCATTTTTCGGTCCTATTACTCCTGCTGTTCCTGCCTCTATTCTCCAACTTCATCCCGACCTTACCGTTATTTATAGCGAAAATTAAGACAAACGATTATAATATAACATTAAAAAGCACTCCATTTGGAGTGCTTTTGGTTTTTAGTGGGTATTTTTGTTATAAAAGCGTTCGCCTTTTTTATGGGCGCAAAGGTCACATATGACGAATAATGCGAAGTAAATTGGGACTGCGATGAGGGCAATTACGGGGTATGTAAGGAAGTCTACTCCGTCGAATGGGGAGTGGATTAGGAACATTGAGTTTACATCATATGCCATTTCCTTTGAGGCGAGGGCGTAGAAAATGAGGTTACAGTATCCGCCGATTAGTGCCATTACGAATATTGAAATTACGATGCTTATGATATTTCGCTTAACATCTATTTTTATATAGCCGAAAAGTGGTAGTAAAATGACATTGAAAAGAAGTGTTGCGTGTGCGGATATGCTTTTGACATTTTCATAATCGGCAAGGGTTGGGTTATTTATGAAATCTACATTTGCGAACATACCTACGAGTGTTGAAATCAATCCAAACCAAAAGATATAGTCCGCCAAAAAGATGCCAAATTTGGACTTTTTATTTTTCAAAAGTGCAAAGATTACTGCCGACCACATCACTATATTACAGGGATAAATCGGCAAAATCAAGTTTGGTGTTTCGCTCAAATGCTCCATTGCTCCGTCCCCTGTTAAAAGGCGAAAAATGAAGGAACTGTAATGGAATATCACCGTGAAAAGCGATGCGAGTAAAAGGATTGTGTCTTTGGTGCGCTCCCCTTTTGCATATTTTCTCACGAGCCACAGTCCGAGAACGATTAGTGCTATCAGTATGAAATTAAAAATCATCAACTTGCCCATATTCCACCTCTAAATTATTTTTATTTGCGGGAAATGTGATTGATACATTTTTATTATATCAATGCTATGGGCTTTTTTCAATAGCATTTTAGATAATTGTGATTTGTGGTTGATAAAATGTTGCGAATTGGGACAGGGTGATTGTGACATTGAAAAGCAAAAAGGACACTCGTTTGAGTGTCCTTTTGTTTTTGGTGAAGTGAGATTAACGTAAATCGAAAAAATATTGAAATGCTTTTTGCTGTATGGTATAATTAGATTAGAACTTGAAAGGGAGAAATAGTATGTTTTTTATAAAAATTCAAGATAAAATAGAGTCTTCTTTAACAAAAAAAGAGATTGTGCAAAGATTGTGCGAAATTACAAATACAACCGTTAAAGACAATGACCTTTTTGTTGGACAAATAAGCGATAACGGGTTCAAAATACACAAAAGACTAAAAGAAAATGTAAGGAATGCGTTTACTCCTATTTTGATTGGAAAAATAGAAAATAATAATGAGAGTTGTAATATAAGTATTACGGCAAGATTAAATACGCTTGTTTCTATTTTCTTTCTTATATGGTCCATAGGTGCAATTATTATTCCGCTAATAATAGGATTTGTCGAGCCTATTTTTCTCTTAGCTGCACTGGTGTTTGCCGCATTTTTGATATTGTCGATATATTTTGCGTTTTATAAACCAGCTAAAAAGACAATAGCATTGCTACACTCTATATTGAAAAAATGAAAAAAATACAAAAATGAACATTTTATGAAATGGCACTGTGGCGTGTGCTTGTCTTGAACGAGAGTTAGCCAAAGTATTTTTGAAAAAGAAAAAGCAAGCGGGAAGGTTCACTTCGTGAACTATTTTCTCAATTTAGTGAGTGCGAACAAACAAATTTTTGCTAAGCAAGGCTATCAAAAATTTGAGGTGACCCGTACTTTATGGGAAGGCTCCTCACGGAGCTATTTCTGCCGAGCCTTTTCCTTGCAAGCAGAGAACGGCTTTCGTCAGAAATGCGAACCCAATTCAAAATGCGACTGCATTTTGAAGATGGGTCGATGAGCGTACGGAATCGAATCACAACAAAACGAAAAAAGCACTCCAAGTGGAGTGCTTTCGTTTTGCTGGTGACCCGTACGGGAATCGAACCCATGTTACAGCCGTGAAAGGGCCGTGTCTTAACCGCTTGACCAACGGGCCGAATGGTGGTGGCGGAAAGGGCGTTGGAACCGTTGACCTGCCGGGTATGAACCGGATGCTCTAGCCACTGAGCTATTCCGCCATTCGTCTTAATGCCACGCTATTATATCATATCTTTTTATGATTGTCAACACATTTTTTGAAAAAAATTTATTTTTTTTATTTTCTTGTTTTTTATGGGCAAAATAAAGGATTTTCGCTCGATTTAAATGGGGATTTTTAAACTTATTTTAAAAAATTAAATACAAAAAAGATGATATTTTAATAAGCACCCCAAATTTAGATAGTTTTGAGGTGCTTATCTATTCTCTATTTATTCTCCCAAATATTTTTGGATTTCTTTAACATCAACTTGGGACAATTTTAAGTTTTGTTTTACAGACAGTGCGGCAGCGACACCTGCGCCCTCTCCTAATGCTATACATACGGACATAATTCTAAAATTGGAGTGTGCAAGGTGTGAGCCACTTATATTTCTACCTGAAAGAAGAAGTCCTTCAACACCTTTTGGAAGTAGGCAACCATATGGGATTGTGTAATCGTTTTTTTGTTTCCAACCGTGTTGAATGCCTGTTTTATCAAGACTTGCACCTGTGAGGTTGTGAACATCGAAATTGAACCAACCGCGTCTAACAATCCAGTCCTCATGGAATTTCGCCTCCAAAATGTCCTGTGCTTCAAGTGAGGCAAGACCTTCAAAATGGCGTGTTTCACGAATTCCAATAAGAGATGCAGATGTTGTAAGATAGCAATTTTCATATCCTGGAACATACTCACGCAAAAACTTAATGATAGGGATAATTTGCGAACGGCAATCAACAAGTCCTTTGGAAATTGACTCCGCATTTGTTCCGTCGATTTCAATATCATTTGTCATATTACAGCATACAGTTCCCGGAAGGGGTTGAGCATACAAAAGCACATGTCCTGCGGGAAATGGCAAAAGTTCCTTTGCGAGTGCTTGAAGTTCGCCCTTTTCGGTTTCGACTTTGGTTTCAAAGGATGGTGGGAATACTGCGCGTTCAAAGTCAACACCGCCAACATTGAACATAATGGTGCAAGGTTGCATTTTTCCGTCGCTTTCGCGTCCTTTAAAATAAGGAACTCCGCTTGAATATGCAACATCACCGTCGCCTGTTGCGTCAATTACGCGTTTGGCACGGATAAAACCGCGTCCGCTTTTATTTTCAACTATAACACCGATGATTTGACCATCTTCAACAACTGCTTTGCAAAAATGGGTATAATAAAGAACACGAATGTTGTTCTCTATCATCATCTCATCAAGGGCGATTTTTTGGATATCATGGTAAATTGCATCTTTACCGCATCTTTTGTCGTTTGTCCAACCGATGTCCTTGGCTTTTTCATATGTTTTATCCCAAAGTTCAAGCATAACTTTACTTGATGAGCGACCACCCCAGTGTGACATCATTCCAGAAGTTGCGATACCGCCAAGGCAACCGAGTGCCTCAATAACCATAACGGAAACGCCAAGTCGAGATGCCATTACTGATGCACCAATTCCAGCAGGACCGCCTCCGCAAACCAAAACATCAACATCGGCAATTTGCGGAACATTATTATTTTCTTGAATATATTCTTGCATTTTAAAATTACCTCTTTATCTTATTAACTTTGCGTTGGTTTTTGACATAAATTTTTCGCTTGAAACGATAAAACGGTCGTGAGTGCCTTCACCGATTAATCCAGACTCATCATACGCTTTTAGTTCAAAGGAGATTTTTCTTCCGTCAACGGCGGTTACTTTGGCAACTGCACGGACTTTCATTCCGACGGGGGTGGCGCTGACATGGTTGATATTTAGCATTGTGCCAACGGTGCTATTTCCCTCGCCTATATCGTTTGCCACGCACTTATACGCACTTTCTTCCATAAGAGCGCACATTCTTGGCGTAGCAAAAACCGAAAGTTCACCACTTCCGACACTTTTTGCAGTATCATTTTCGGTTACTGTAATTTCAATAGTAAATTCTTTTCCTATCATATTTTTATCCTCTTATTTTGCATTTTTTCGACACAGGGTCATCTTTTCTTCATTATAAATATCATTACATAGATTAGTTGAAGCGGAATTCCAACAAGGTAAATTGGCCAAAGTAGATAACCTACCAAGAGAAAATGAAGGAATACGGCGGTAAGAAGTGTCCAAATAAGCACACTACTCATAACGAGACGGAACACACGAAGTTTCATACCGAATGAGGTGATAAATACCGCTGTGCAAGATGCGGGAATTGCCCAAACGAATGCCATCCAATAATATGCGCCCTGTCCGATAATTCCCGAATAGAGAAATATTATTGTTGCGACAATCCAAACAACTGCGACAGCAAGACCGAATATACAAACCCTAAATCTAAGCGAATTTCTAAGGTCTATAACTGGCGGTGTTGGGGCAAGGGAATCCTCATCATCGCTAACGAGGGTGTTCATATCTATTCCGTAAAAGTCGCACAATTGATATAGAACATTTATATCGGGCAGGGTATCGCCGTGCTCCCACCTTGACACTGCCTTATCGGAATAATTGAGTTTGCTCGCAAGTTCGGCTTGGGTAAGTCCGCTTTGTTTTCTTAAACTTGTCAGGTTCTTGGCTATTATAGGTTTTATATCTTTGGTTTCCATTTTTCGCTCCTATTTTTAGCGTTTTTTAAGAGAAAATCGACTCTCATTTTTTGAGAATTGCGATTTTTGAGATTGTTTTTGTGAAAATTTGGTTAATTTTTGCGTTTTGCTCGCGCGAGATTTCTCGCCCGTTTTTTATATTATACACCTACGCAAGGGAAAAATCAAGGCTTTTTTGCTTGAAAAATCAAGGTTTCTCACTTTTGTAGAGGACTTATCTACTTTTTTGAGAACGCTCGGCTAAAAGTATAGAGAGGTTTTCATAAAATGTCCTTTATTTTTCGGGGGCAAGGTTGTATAATTATGATAGTGTAGTAATACGCACTCGATGGAACAATTGGACACAGTCGTTCAGACGGTAACAGCATGATGAATTATTAGTGAATTCATATGAACCTCGTTTGTGCATAAAGACTATGTTTCATTCAAACGAAAACAATTCTACTACACGAGGTTGAAATTATCACCTGATATTTTAGGAAAGGAAAAAGATAGTAATGGACAAGCGCAAAGTTATTTATTACAGCGATGAATTAAATGACGAGTTTTCCGTTGCACAAATTGTGCCAAGGAAGATTGACGAAAATTACAAATACTATCATTCCTCCGTTTTCAAAAGAATTACGCACTTTTTTTGGTATAGAATGGTTTTCACACCGATTGCGTTTTTCTATACGAAAATAAAATTTCGCCACAAGGTGATTGGCAAAGAGAAATTAAAGCCTTTTAAGAAAAAGGGGTATTTCATTTACGGAAATCACACACAGGATATTGGAGATGCGTTCATTCCAAATATGTTTTCGCCTCCGCAAGACAGTTATGTCATTGTGCATCCTAACAATGTATCAATGCCGTTTCTTGGCAAAATAACTCCGTCGCTTGGCGCACTTCCCTTGCCTGACGGAATGGGTGCTTACAAAAACTTTATGAGTGCGATTGAAAAACGGCTACTTGAAAAATGTGCGATTGTGATTTATCCCGAGGCACATATTTGGCCTTACTATACAGGCATTCGCCCGTTTGGTGATGTGTCGTTTGGTTATCCTGTCAAGTTTGACGCACCTGTATTTTGCTTTACTAACACCTACCAAAAAAGAAAGCATTCAAAAAAGCCGAAGATTGTGACATACATTGACGGTCCGTTTTATGCGGGTGAGGGTAACGCAAAAGAAAAACGCCTTGCGCTTAGAAACGCAGTTTACGACACGATGTGTGAAAGGGCGAAATGCTCCACTGTGGAAGTTATTAAATATATCAAAAAAGAAGATGTTGTTGATCAATGATTTTCAACCGTGTTGCACGAATTTGATATGCCGTAAATCGAAAGCGATGCTTTCGTAAGTTGCACCTGTGGTGCATTAAGGAGAAATAAATGATTAATTTACTGTTTTGCGGAAACGACAAGGTTTTCGACGGAATGCTTACCTGCACTCTTTCCATTCTTAAAAGAAGTGATTTGAGTGAGCCGATATGCGTTTATATTTATACGATGAATGTTTCGCACATCAAGAGTGATTATGTGCCGATTAGCGATAAGCAAATTGAGTTTTTCGAGGGTGTAATTAAAGAATACAATTCCGAAAACAAGGCTATTAAGATTGATGTGACGGATATTTATATGCGTGAGTTTGACAAGTGTCCAAATGAGAGTGCTTACTGCTCTCCTTACACTTTAATCAGACTTTTTGCCGACATTGTTCCAAATATGCCAAGCAAAATACTTTACCTTGATGCTGACATTATGTTTAACAGAGACATTCACCTTCTCTACGACATTGATGTATCAAATTACGAGTATGCCGGAGCGCGCGACCACTATGGAAAGTATCTTATAAATCCCAACTACATAAATGCGGGGGTTTTGCTTTTCAATCTCAAAAAAATGAAGGAAACAAATCTTCTTTGCAAGGCAAGAGACCTTATAAGGACTAAAAAACTTGTTTTTGCGGATCAAAGTGCGATAATTCGCTCAACGACCAAAAAGAAGATGCTACCGCAAAAGTTCAACGACCAAAAATTCCTTCACAAATCGACGGTTGTTAGGCATTTCTCAAAGCGTTTATTTTGGCTTCCCTATCCACACACGGACAACATTAAACAGTGGCATGTGAGCCGAGTTCACAAGGTGTTTAGATACTTTGAATTTGATGACATTTTATTTGAATACATTTACCTTAAAAGGAAATTTGAAAAAGAGGTTTTATGATGAAAAAGGTTATTCCCGTTTTTTACGCATGCGATGATGCTTTCGTTAAATACACGATAGTTTCCTTGCACTCGATGATAAAAAATGCGTCAACGGATTTTGAATATAAAATTTATATTTTAAACACGAGTATTGGTGGAGATATGAAGTCGCGTCTTTTAGCGCTTGCAAACGATAATTTTGAAATTATCTTTGTTGATGTGAGCGAAAGACTTGATGATTTCAACAAGGCTCTACCGATACGCCACTACTATTCAAATTGCACTTATTATAGGTTCTTCATATCGGAAATGTTCCCACAATACGACAAGGCAATTTATATTGACAGCGACACCATTGTTCAAGGGGATATTAGCGCACTTTTTGAAACGGATATTGGAGATTTTTATCTTGGTGCTTGTCACGAGCAAGCGATGGTGCAAGTAGATGTTTACGGCACTTATGCCGAAAAGGTTGTAGGGGTTAACCGAAACAACTTCTTCAATGCTGGTGTTATGCTACTTAACACAAAGCAGTTCCGTGAAAGAGAAGTTTTGAAAAAGTTTATTCATCATCTTGGCGAATACGAGTTTATTGTTACACAAGATGAGGATTATCTCAATCTCATTTGCAAGGATAGAGTTTTTTGGCTTGACCAAAAGTGGAATACCGAACTTCCCGAAACATTTAAATATGATTACGATGTGCGCACTGCGTTTATTTTGCATTATATAATGACAAACAAACCGTGGCATTACCGTGAGTGCCGAGCATCAGACATTTTTTGGGATTATGCAAAAGAAACATCGGTTTACGATATTTTGTTGGCGGAACTTGATGCTTACACTGACGAGCAAAGAGAAAACGACCAAAAATCAGCCGAGCAACTATATCAAATGGCAATCGACGAAACAAATCGTCCCGACAATTACCAAAACAGGCTAAACGAGAGTGCGCGTTCACCTTACCGTGTTGAGTTGGTTAAGAAAATCGAGGAATACGAGCGCGACGGTCGATTTGATGAAGATGTAGAAGATGACCCACCGTCAAGAACTATTATGCCCGATGAAATCGACTATTTAAGGCGCAGTCCTATTGCTAAATTAAAGACTTGGATAACTCATCAAAAGGCAAAGGTTTTTTTGAAAACTATTCTTGATAAGAAGATTATGATTATCAAGGACATCAAGGGTGTTGAAAATTTCGCATCTCTTGACACGGGTGCGATAATCACTTGCAATCACTTCAACGCATTTGACAGTTTTGCAATTCAAGAGGCTTATCACGCATCAAAGCAAGGTCCAAAACGCAAGTTTTACCGTGTTATAAGAGAGGGAAATTACACATCGTTCCCAGGATTTTTCGGTGAACTTATGCGCCACTATTACACTCTACCGCTTTCGTCGAGTGTTAAAACAATGGCTAAATTTACCGAGGCGACAAACACATTGCTTCAAAAAGGAAATTTCGTTTTGTTCTATCCCGAACAGGCGATGTGGTGGAATTACCGAAAACCGCGTCCGTTAAAACTCGGTGCTTTCAAGTTTGCGGTTAAAAACGGAGTGCCTGTTCTTCCCTGCTTTATCACTATGAGAGATACTGATGTGCTTGGGGAAGATTTGAGGCGTTCAATTTCCGATTTTGATATTGCGGAGAATTTCGTGCCTGACGGATTTTATATTCAGGAATATACCATTCATATAGGCGAGCCGATTTATCCAAAGGCGGAACTTGGGCTTAAAGAAAATATGGAATATATGGCAAATGCCAACTTTGAGGTTTGGAAGGAAATTTACGAGAAGGAATACGGCATGCCACTTGAATACAATAAATGATTCGAGGTTTTTATGAAACATAAAAAGGATAAATATGCTATCATCTTTTCCGAGCGAGGTCTTAAAAGATACATCAAGTGCGCTTGTAATTTTGAAAGTGTTGACGGGTATTTATACTCATATCGTTATTCAAATGAGCAAATTGAGAGGTTTTTCCGTCCCGACGGAAATGATTTTTGGGCGGTGAGGACAAAGTTCTCATCGGGTGTTAGAATTGAAATAGTTACGACATCTACGGAGATTTCGTTTGACTATGTATGCGACGATTACACAAGCGAGCATAACACATTTGACCTTTATGTAAATGATGTTTTGACCGAAGTGCATAGAGTTTGTGAGCATAAGGAACACAGGTGCGCTTTCGAACTTTGCGAGGGCAAAAAGAAGGTTGCAATCTACCTTCCGTGCGACACGCGTGTAGGTATTAGTTATTTTTGCATTGACGGAACATTTGATGAGTTCGAAAACGGTGAAAATGTGCTACTTATCGGTGACTCGATTTCGCAAGGATATGGTCCTGCTCTATCTGGCTCGGCTTATGTTAATGCTCTTATGAGAAAAACGGGGCTTTACATTCTCAATCAATCGGTTGGCGGATACAGGTTTGAGCCTGATGACATTATGAAGGTCGAGGGATTTGAGCCTTCAAAAATAATCGTTGAACTTGGCACTAACTATCACGAAAAAGGGGTTGATT
>JAZNJK010000057.1:0-8657 GCA_045578005.1 Eubacteriales bacterium
GACAGACTGAATTCCTTGCCCGATACAGTAAATAAAAACCAAATGCTTTTCGGTATCAACCAAGGAAGCACCTATGAGGATCTTCGTATTGAGCATATGAAGCAAATTGCAGAGCTTGATCTTGACGGCTATGCAATAGGAGGTCTTGCAGTTGGCGAGGAAACTGAGGAAATGTATCGCATAATTGATGCAGTTGAGCCGTATATGCCTGAAAATAAGCCAAGATACCTAATGGGTGTTGGCACTCCTTGTAACATTCTTGAAGCGGTTCATTACGGAGTTGACTTTTTTGACTGCGTAATGCCAAGCCGTAACGCAAGACACGGTAACCTCTTTACATGGCACGGCAAAATGAACATCGTAAACGAGAAATATATGCGTGACCCTCGCCCAATTGATGAGGGGTGCGGTTGTCCTGCCTGCCGTAACTATTCAAGAGCCTATATAAGACACCTTATCAAAGCAAAAGAAACACTTGGAATGCGCCTTTGCGTTCTCCATAACCTCTATTTCTACAATGAACTTATGCAAAAGATAAGAGATGCGCTTGACGGTGACTATTTTGAAAGTTTTTATCAAAAATACAGACAAATTCTCGGTGAGCGAAACCCCGATTAACGAATATGTGTCTGCAAATTTTGATTTAATAAAAGGAGTAAAATATGACAAATAATTTCTTGTGTTTTCCCGAGGGAAAAGTAAAAGCACTCACTTTCAGTTACGATGACGGACCAAAAGAGGATAGACAACTCGTTGCACTCTTTAATAAATATAATGTTAAAGGCACATTTAACCTAAATTCAAGTTGGCTTGAAAGAAGAGAAAACGACCCAAACGAGCCTGGCATTCGTGCAAGTGAGGTAAAGGAACTTTATAAAGGACACGAGGTTGCAGTTCACGCACTCACTCACCCATTCCTTGAAAGACTTCCTGTTGATAGAATGGCATACGAAATTGTAAAGGATAGAGAAAATCTTGAAAAGTTTTCGGGCGCAATGGTTCGTGGAATGGCATACCCATTCGGCACATATAACGATGATGTTGTTCGTGTAGCACGCGATGCGGGAATTAGATACTCACGCACCGTAACCACCCACCACTCCTTCAAAATTGACCGTGATTGGTTAAGACTCCCGTCAACTTGTCACCAAGCCGATGAAAAACTTTTTGAACTTGCTGAGCAGTTTGCAAACGGCAGTCCAATGAGCAACCGTTGGAATATCGAGGGTTGGATTTTCTATGTATGGGGACACTCCTACGAATTTCGCACCGAGGAAGATTGGCAAAGAAAGGAAAACTTCCTTAAAATCGTTGCTAATCGTGATGATGTTTGGTATGCAACCAATATCGAAATTTATAACTACATCACCGCCTACGATAGCCTTGAATATACATACGAGGGCGATAAAGTTTATAACCCAAGCGCTACCGATGTATGGCTAAGAACACCCCAAGGCGAAACCTTCAAAATCCCATCAGGCGAAACAGTAATTCTTAAAAAATAATCAAACAACAAAAAGACTGTCATTTAATTGACAGTCTTTTTTATTATCAAATTTTCTCGCAACCAAGATACTTGCACATATAGGTAGTAAGCCTTTTTTCTCTTGACTTTTTCGTGCTAAACGGTAGCGACTTTGTAAAAATACACGCAATAAGCATAGGGATAGCCAAAAGGAATGAAAGAAAGACAAATTCAACCCAATCAAACCACTTCATTCTCATATCCCTGTCGGGTTTGATTTCACTTTCAAATTCGATGTCCCCGTCCTTTTCGACAATGGGAGATATAAACCAGTAACCGCCAAATCCGTCCTTGCCCCTATCAACACCGATTTCAATTTTTCCCGCACGAAGATAAACAACAAGTTCAAAGCCGAGCGCCTTATTTTCCTTATTGAAAAGTTTTGTCGCCTCGGAATATTTCTTTATGAACTCATCAAGACTTCCGTTAAATTTAAATTTCATAAAATCTCCAAAATTTATAAATAGCGTCGTTGTTAATGTAAGTATAACACACTTTATCGCATATTGCAATTAAAAATGAATAATGAAATGAAAAAATGCCAAAATAAAGATGTGAAAGAAAAAAAGAAACAACCAAAAGGAGATAGCAAAATGAAAAAATATGCCTATACAATAATGGCAAAAAACGGACTGCACGCTCGCCCCGCAGGAGCGATAGCAAGTGCTTGTAAACCCTTCAAATCGACAGTTAAAATCTTTGCAAACGGGAAAGAAGCCGATGCTAAAAGACTTTTGTCGGTAATGAGCCTTGGAGCAACCTACGCAACGGAACTTCTTTTTGAAATTTCAGGAGAGGACGAGAGCGAGGCGCTTGAAAAAATCACCGAAATTTGTTCGAATTTTCTTGGAGGTGATGAGTAATGTTGTCAAAAAAGCAAGAGCAAATATTCTCCGTATGCAACGGAGTCACCGCCCCAATTAGCGAAATCCCCGACGATGCCTTTGCCCTTGGACTTCTCGGTAAAGGTTACGCAGTTTACCCCGATGACGGCATTATTGTCAGTCCCGTTAGTGGAAAAGTAGAAAATATAGCCAAGACAAAACACGCCTACTCAATCCTAACAAAAAGCGGAATTGATATTCTTGTCCATATCGGTGTTGATACCGTTGAAATGAATGGTGAGGGATTTGAAACCTTCGTTAAAGAGGGGCAAAATGTCGCAGTCGGTGACACCCTTGTAAAAATTGATATAGAAAAAATTCATCAAAGCGGATATAACTCAATAATCGCAGTTATCGTGGCAAATCACGAGTCGGTTGAAAATATAGCATTCAAATTTGGAAATGCAAAAGCGGGCAAAGATGCCGTTATGTATTATACGCAAAGAAAGAGGTAAATATGGAAAATATAAAGGAAAGAAAAAGAGGCGCAAAAGCGTTTAGTGTGCTTCAAAGAATAGGAAAGGCGTTTATGCTTCCTATCGCCCTACTTCCCGTAGCAGGACTTTTGCTCGGTATTGGCGCATCACTTACAAACCCCGCAATGATTGATGCTTATAATCTATCATCAATTCTTGGTGACGGCACATTTTTAAACACCGTTTTTTCACTTTTTGCATCAGTCGGCACAGTAATTTTTGATAACCTACCGCTCCTTTTTGCAATGGGAGTAGCACTCGGTATGGCGGAACACGAAAAGGCAACAGCAACTCTGTCCTCAGCAATCGCCTTTTTCGTAATGCATAAAACAATAAGCACCTTGCTTGAAATAACAGGCAAAATCACCCCCGAACATTTAAACGACGGAACAATAGCCAATGTAGTCGGCATAAATTCGCTCCAAATGGGTGTTTTCGGTGGAATTATTGTAGGTCTTGGCGTTGCCTACCTTAATAACCGCTTTTATAAGATAAAACTACCGAATGTCATATCATTCTTTGGCGGAGCAAGATTCGTCCCTATCATATCAACCGCAGTTTATCTTGTTGTCGGTGTTATAATGTTCTTCCTTTGGCAATATATCCAAATGGGAATATTTGCCCTTGGCGACCTCGTTTTAAAATCGGGATACGCAGGGACATTTATCTATGGATTTATTGAGCGAATTTTAATCCCATTCGGCTTGCACCATGTATTCTATCTACCATTTTGGCAAACAGGACTTGGCGGTAGTATGCTTATTGACGGAGTCCTTGTTCACGGAGCGCAAAATATCTTCTTTGCCGAACTCGCATCAAGCGCAACCGAGGTCTTTTCCGTATCGGCTACAAGATTTATGAGCGGTAAATTCCCACTTATGATTTTCGGTCTGCCGGGCGCTGCACTTGCTATGTTCACCTGTGCCGAGCCAAGTAAGAAAAAACTTGTTGGCGGTCTTCTTTTGTCCGCCGCCATTACCTCAATGTTAACAGGAATTACTGAGCCTATCGAGTTCACCTTCCTCTTTGTAGCCCCACTTCTTTATGTAATCCACTCCATTTTTGCAGGTCTTGCCTATATGCTTATGCACCTACTCGAAGTAGGCGTTGGAATGACATTTTCGGGCGGAATTATCGACCTTTTACTTTTCGGTATTATCCAAGGCAACTCAAAAACAAATTGGATAATGATCCCCCTTGTAGGAATATTTTATTTTGCAATCTATTTCTTCCTATTTAGATACCTTATTCTCAAAAGAAACTACGCAACACCGGGAAGAGATAATGCTGATAGCGAGGTTAAACTCTGGACGAGAAAAGATTATGAGGAAAGAAAAAATTCCACAAAAGATAGAAACACATCAAAAAACAATTCAAACATCTCCGCCCTTATTCTTGAAGGTCTTGGCGGTAAAGATAATATAATATCACTTGACAACTGTGCAACTCGCCTTCGTGTAAGTGTAAAAGACCCCAACCTCGTGTCCGACTCACTCCTTAAACAAAGCGGTTGTGCAGGAGTCATCAAAAAAGGTGAGGGCGTTCAGGTAATCTACGGACCTCAGGTCAGTGTCATAAAAACCGAACTCGAAGAATATATAGCCACCCTTGATGAGTGAGCCACAATAATCAAAACAACAGTCCTCAACAAAGCGAGGACTGTTGTCATTTTTGAGCGACATCTAACCCTTGCAAAACCAAAAAAGATGTGCTAAAATAAAATCACAAACCAAAGACACGAGGTGAAAATATGGACGATTTTTTAATTAAAGCAAAAGCGGTTGTCATAGGTCACTCAATAGCCGATGCTCTCGGAGTCCCTGTCGAATTCAAAAGTAGAGCATACCTAAAAAGAAAACCCGTTACCGATATGCAAGGTTACGGCACATACGAAGTGCCAAAAGGTTCGTGGTCGGACGATACAAGTATGTCCGTTTGCGCCCTTGACGCAATTGCACAGGACGGAAAAATCAATTTTGATTTAACTATGATAAACTTTTGTAGATGGTATTATAAGGACGAATTTACCCCCACAGGCGAAACCTTTGATGTTGGAAATACTTGCAGTTATGCAATAGATAACTATTACGAAAAGAAAACTCCCTCAACAAAAAGCGGTCTTACAAATGAACGTTCAAACGGTAATGGCTCACTAATGAGAATACACCCCTTTGCCCTGTATCTATATAACACTAATCTTCCCATAAGTGCAAAAATTGAAATTATAGAAATGGCATCAGCCCTTACCCACGCACACGAAAGGTCAAAAATTGCGTGTGGAATTTATTCCTTTATCTTGTGGGAACTTCTTAAAAATCCAAGTAAAGAAAGTGTCGTTAACGGGCTTAAACTTGCAAGAGAATATTATGAAAAAAGTGCCGAAATTTCACACTATGCCCGTCTTTTTAATAGAATTGGCAATATTTACGGTGAGTTTTCTGACCCTCTTTGCGAGGACGAAATAAAAAGTTCGGGTTATGTTGTCGATACAATTGAGGCATGTATATGGTGTTTGCTTGAAACTGATAATTATGATGATTGCGTTTTAAAGGCAGTCAATCTCGGTGATGATACCGATACAGTAGGCGCAATAGCGGGCGGTCTTGCGGGCGCACTTTATGGCTATGACGCAATAAAAGAGGAGTGGAAAAACACCCTCTTAAAGAGAGAATACATTGAAAACCTTTGCGAAAAAGCATTTGGAGGTAAAAATGGATAAAGGATTTTTTGGCTCACTCTTTGACCTAAACGGTGACGGCAAACTTGATATGTTTGAGCGCTTTCTCGACTTCAAAGCATTCGAGGATCTTGTCCTAAATGATGACGACACCGAAGATGATGATAATTAAAAAAATGCGATGCTTTTGCATCGCATTTTTTAATATATAGAGGAATGTATCTATTTTTCAATATAGAGAAGGCTATTGCGTTCAAGCCTGATTTTGAGTTTGTCGCCATCAAATTTAGCAGTTAGCACCTCGGACATCGTATGTTCATCATCGAGCAAGAAAATCTTTGCTCCGCTCATATCAGTTCCAAGCGTGTCAACAGTGACAACCTTCGCCCCCTCGTTGTCGTTTTCGGTGTAATAACATACCAAAGCGCGATACTTGTCGCCATTTTTAGCGCCAACAACATATACATTTTCATCATCAGTTGACACTTCAACCGCATTTTGCAACTTGTAGAGATAGGAATATGTAAGGAAAGAGTAGTATCCTTTAAGCGGTTGCATTGTGTAGTAGTCAAATAAACCGTTGAATGTTCCCTCACGCGCGTCATAATACATCATCATATCAAGGTCGTCATTGTTTTGCCCTGCAATCATACAAGCGATGAAAAACGCAGCACCTTTCATACTGATAATTTGCTTTATCGAATAAACAAATTCGTCAGTCCAACCGCGGACATAGTTCCATTCGTTAAGAATTGACTCCGCACTTCCGTATCCTTTCTCAACGAGCAATTTTCTAATTCTTGTCGCTTTTATCGACATATCGTAAGGTTGAGTCCAATACCAGTGCCAAGATAAAAAATCAAGCGGAGCATCTTCTTTTTTAATCCTGTCAAGAAAACGGCTCATCCACGCCTCATCTCCTGCACTTGCAGGACCACCAATTTTAAACTCGGGGAATTTCTTTTTAAGATGCTTTGATGCGACAGTGTAAAATCTTGCAAAGTCAACCTCAGTTCCACTCCAACAACGCTTGTTTGTGCTATCGTCGGGATCAAGGTCAGGCTCATTCCAAATTTCCCAATATTCTATATCGTAGAAAAATCCGTTTGCCCAACCCTTTGTGTAGTGCGCAATAATATGCTCGCAAATTTCCGCCCATTTTTGAAAATCGGGAGGCATTATCGTTCCATATTTCTTTATTTCGTGTTCAATTCTCGCACCAAGACGGTAAAACGGCTTTGTCCCATACTTGAACATTTTAGCCATGTAATTGTCCGTTATAATGAAATCATAACTGTCGGGATCATTTACGTCGGCATTGAAATCTCTAAAAATATTATGCACATCAACCGTGTGTTCAAGTCCGTAATGCGCAGAGAATGATGCATCATGCGTCCTTGCATAAGGGAATTCAACCGCACCATAGTAATCTTGATTTCCTCTCGTTTGGTCAGGACCTGCCACACAAGGACCATTATTTACTGCGTGCATCGGCTTCATCTTGCCCGTGATTTTGTTAAAATTTATACTTGCTATACTCATAATCTTCTCCCATTAAAAGAAAGTTGTTCCTAAAAACAATTATATAACAAATAAAAAATCTTTTCAAGTATTTTCCTTGATATTGTTCTTGCTTTGTGCTATACTTAATGTAAGTAAAAGAACAGGAGCGAAAAAATGAATATAAATGAAATTTTAAAGGGTTTCAAATGTTCTAAATGCGGAAGAGAACATAAATGCGATATTGAAAGCGTTATTATCGAAAACGGAGCAATATCATCACTTACCACCCTTGCAAAACCGTTTAACTCAGTCCTTGTCGTAGCCGATGAAAATACCGAACGCGCGACACAGGGCAAGGTTTTTTCGGCACTTGACGGCAAAAAAGTTCGTAAAGTCATTTTTAGCGGTGACACGGTCCTAATCCCAAACGAAGATGCAATCAATACAGTAAAAAATGCGCTTGATGATACTGACCTTATTGTCGGCATCGGTTCGGGCGTTGTTCAAGACCTTTGTAAATATGTAGCCCATTTTGAAAAACTTCCATATATGGTAGTTGCAACTGCACCCTCAATGGACGGATACGCATCAAACGGCGCTGCCATGATTTTAAAGGGAATGAAAGAAACCGTTTCCGCAGGACTTCCCAAAGCAATAATTGCCGATACCGAGGTGCTTAAAAATGCGCCTATGGAAATGATAAAAGCGGGATATGGCGATATCGTCGGTAAGTTTTCCGCCCTTAACGACTGGAAACTCTCAAACCTCGTCAATGGAGAATACCTATGCGAGTATATCTACGGGACAACATATCAAATGATAGATAAAACACTTAAAACCGCACACGGCCTTCTTAACCGTGATGAAGAGAGCATAAAATCTCTTACCGAGGCACTTGTCGTTGTCGGAATTATGATGTCATTTGCAACCACATCTCGCCCTGCCTCTGGTAGTGAGCATCACCTATCTCACTTCTTTGAAATTACAGGAATAGTTCATAATAAGCCATACCTTCCTCACGGAATTGATGTTGCATATTCAACGGTCGTAACTGCAAAAATCAGACAGGACCTTCTTTCTCGTCAATTCCCAAACACCGCCTACACAATGTCAAAAGAAGACTATGAAAATAAAATGTCCGAACTTTACGGAATTGTCGGCAAGGAGTGTATCGCCCTTCAAGAAAGAATAGGAAATTATAAAAAGGACCGCATAAGTGTCTATAAAACCAAGGAAAAAGAGATAAAATCAATCCTTGCCGAAATGCCAAGTCCCGAAGAAATTATCAAAATGCTAAATGTTGCGGAACTTGATTTTGAAGAATTGTTCGCAACCTACGGTGATAAAAAGGTAAACGACGCAGTCCTTTACGCAAAAGATTTGAAGGATAGATACACAGTCCTTTGGCTAAATTACGAAACACAAAAACGAGGATAAAATGGATACAAGCAAGATAAAACTAATCGCCCTTGACCTTGATGGCACACTTACCCAACATAAAGAGAAACTCACACCAAATCAAAGGGCAGTCCTTGATGCACTTAGTAAAAAATATAAACTTCTAATGGTTGGCGCAGGACAAACAAGACGCA
>JAZNJK010000058.1:0-1713 GCA_045578005.1 Eubacteriales bacterium
TACACAGTGAAGTTGTTCGCCACAGGCTCACAGTGAAGTTAAGTTTGCCATTACTTCGCCGTAGGCGAAACTTCACTCACGAAGTGAACTTCACTATCGAAGATAACTTCACTTGCCCGAAGGGCAAACTTAGTTTTAGCGTGTTCTCCGTTAAGGATAACACGCTAACTTCCCTCGTTTGCTTTTTGGAATAAATATTGATTTAAGGGAGCATTAAGATGCTTACCATATCTCCCGTTATAAAAAAGTAATCTTTTTAATCGGCTTAAAATTTGGCGCATTTTCGCCTTATATACGCGCGTTTATGTGCGCTTTGTTAATTTTGCGCAAAAACACGGATTACGACTTTAAATGACTGTTGATTTTCTCGAATTTTCGAATGAGTTTTGCGTAATATTTTTTAAAGCCGGCATGGTCGGAATTGTTTAAGAGGGTTTGAAATTTGGTAAGAGATTTATGCGTGATAATTCCGTAAAACGGAGTGTCGCAAACACGGTCGCGGTATGATTTTTCAAGTTCTAATTGAAGTTCAAATGAACTTTTAACACTCTCTAAAAACTTAATTTCCCTGTCAATCTTGGCAAGTGATTCACTTGATAGGTAGCCTCGCTTTGCCTTCTCTTCTTCGGGCAAATCAGATAGCGCATCAAACTTCTTTTTAGCCGAGGTTACAAAGTTGTCAAGGTAGGAAATAAATCTTTCTACACGGCAAACGAGGTCATCATTCGACTTCGTTTGCTCTTCTTTTTTTGTTGCTATTTTCTTCTTGATTTTTTTAAATATGTTCATAAAATTCTCCAAAGTCGTGGTTTTTCCACGGGTATTTTATCAAATTTCCGCTATTTTTATTGTTTTCGTTGCTTTTGTTGATTTCTACTGTTATTTTATTAAATTCTACTATTTTTATCAATTTCTATCATTATTTTATCAAAATAAGATGAATTTGTCAACATTTTCGCCTGTTTTACTCCCCTTTCGGTGCGTAATGGACCCTTAAAAAGTTCAAAATCGCATAATTGTTGATAAAATCAACAAAAACAAAAAGAAAAGGTGGCGCGAGGCGGTTAGAAGTTAGACTTTTAGGGGCAAAAACGGACAAAAAAGGGGTTAAAATGGCTAAAAATGGTTAAAAATCCCAATAAGCGATGACCTTTGCCAAAACAAAATTATATTAGACAGCGCACTTCAACATAATTTACGGTAGGGAAATGTTATAATAAGCACAAAAATAGGGAAAAGAGAGCGAAAAAACAACCGCCGAAATTCGACGGTTGCTCCGCAAATGCGGTTGGAATAAAAGAATGAAAGGAGATTTTCTATGAAAAATAATCAACATCAGTAAGGATTTTCCCCTACCTTTTCACCCGTTATCCACTATATATTATATAAATATTATGCGCAAAGGACTCAAAACTGTTAAAAAGTCCGCAAAACCGCATAAAACCTACACTTCTCTCCCCCCAAAAACCCCGAGCGGTTAATTCATGCTCGATAGAGCAATTCATGACCGAAGGTCAATTCATGTGCAACGGCACGATTCATGGCGTTAGCCAATTCATGCAACGCAGTTGCAATTCATGTGCCAACGGGCACGATTCATGTCGACTTGTCGACAATTCACGGCACAAAGTGTCCCTAATGTTTCACGGGAAACATTTTAAAACGAGCAAAAAACCGCTTAATTGCCTCGTTTTGATTAATTATCCCCACCCA
>JAZNJK010000059.1:0-5403 GCA_045578005.1 Eubacteriales bacterium
CGATCCGACTTAATTGCATCAAGAACTGATGTTTTACCATGGTCAACATGTCCCATTACGCACACAACCGGCGCACGCTCAACGAGATTTGATGCATCGTCCTCGGTATCGTCGAACAATTTTTCTTCGATTGTTACAACAACTTCCTTAGTTACCTTTGCACCAAGTTCATCAGCGATAAGGTATGCTGTATCGTAGTCAACGATTTGGTTTACTGTTGCCATAACGCCCATAAGCATAAGGCGTTTAATAACCTCACTTGCGGTTACTTTCAAACGAGATGCGAGTTCACCAACTGTGATTTCGTCGGGGACTGTGATTGAAAGTTGAGTATTCTTTGCTTTTTCAAAAATTGCTCTCTTTGCCTTTTCTTGTGCCTGACGCTCTTTATCTTTCTTGGAGAAACCGCCCTCTTGTTGCGCACGGTTATTTTGCTTTTTAAGTTTTTGCTTGCCTGAGCCGTAGTTGTCGAACGAACCGTAATTATCCATTCTGTTATCATCATATTTGGATTGGTCGTAGTTAGCATTTGAACGGGTATCAACAACTCTTGTTGTGCCTGTCTTTTTCTTAACTTCTACAAACTTGCTCTCGCCATTTGACGAACCCTGTGTTTGTTTTTGACGGTCGTCACGCTTTTGACCTTGTTGATTTTGACCTCTTTGATTATCCTTTGAGAACTTTTCAAACTTGCCATCACGGTCGAATTTATTTTCGCGCTCAAATTTGTCGAATTTGCCGTCACGGTCAAACTTGCCGTCCCTCTCGGGTCTTTGATTTCTATTGAAATTGTCGTTTCTTTGGAAGTCGCCCCTTTGGTCGTTTCTTCTATTATCGCCTCTTTGGTCGCCTCTTTGTCCTTCGTTTCTTTGTTGGGGGTTGCCCTTTGGCTCATTTGCCTTAGCCTTTGCTTCTGCCTCGGCTTTTGCTTTTGCTTCGGCTTCTTGTTTTGCTTTTGCCTCCGCTTCCGCCTTCGCTTTCGCCTCGGCTTCCGCTTTCGCTTTTGCCTCAGCCTCTTCTTTTGCTTTTGCCTTTGCTTCTGCCTCGGCCTTTGCCTTCGCTTTTGCTTCTTTTTCTGCTTTCGCCTTTGCCTCAGCCTCTTCTTTTTCCTTCTTGCTTATTCTCTTCTCACCTGCGGGGATTTTTGTTTCAAGAGCGAAATATTTATCCATACTAACGCTCTTTGCCGACTCGGTAAGTTTATTAAGAAGGATATTCAAAAGTGCAGTATCAACTTCCTCGCCAACCTTTGCACCGGGATTAGTTTCTATGATAAGTTCAGCAAACGCTTTTGCGTCAATTCCAAAATCTTTTGCTACTGATTTTACCTTTATTTCTGCCATTCTTGTTACCTCGTTTCTCTTAATTTTTGTTTAACAGGCTCATTAGTTGTTTAAGAAAACCATCGTCCATTATACTAACTGTGCATACACTTCCGCTTTTGCCGAGCGCCTCGGAAAGTTCATAAGATGTATATTCCACCTTTATACATTCTACTCCGTAAAATGCGCATTTATCCTTTATTTTCTTCTCGGTGTTGGCTGATGCGTCACTCGAATAGAAAACTGCCTTTGCGCTTTTCTTTTGAATTGTTTCAATAACAATCGGTGTGCCGAGTGATAATTTTCCTGCTCTTTTGCACAGTCCAAGCATTAATAGAAATTTGTTCACTTATTTAACTCCTTCAAAAGTTCTTCCAAAAGTTCCTCGGAAATTTGAGATTCAAGATTATTTTGAAGTCTTTTTGCCTTTATTGCTTTTTTAAGACACGCCTCACTCTTGCAAATATATGCGCCTCTTCCCGACTTTTTGCCTTTTAAGTCGATACATATCTCGCCCTCTGGGGTGCGAACAACTCTTATGAGTTCATTTTTCGGGAACGACTGCATACAGCCGAGGCATTTTCTCATTGGTATTTTCTTAATCTTTTCCATGAGCCCTCCTGTTGTGGATGAATTCTATGAAACCTGTAACTATTCGCTCTTTATATCAATCTTAAATCCTGTAAGACGTGCTGCAAGTCTTGCATTTTGTCCTTGCTTACCGATTGCGAGTGAGAGTTGGTCAGCATCAACTATTGCTCTTGCCTCACGGTCGCCAACGATATCAACACTCTTAACAGTTGCTGGAAGAAGTGCGCTCTTGATATATTCGCATGGGTCGTCGTTATATGGGATAACATCAATTTTTTCGCCGTTGAGTTCGTTAACTACTGCGTTAATTCTTGCTCCACGGTTACCGATGCAAGCACCTACTGCGTCAACCTCGGCATCTCTTGAATGAACGGAGATTTTTGTTCTTGAACCTGCCTCACGGCAAATGGAACGAACAACTACTGTTCCGTCTTGAATTTCGGGAACTTCGAGTTCGAAAAGACGCTTAACAAGTGCGGGGTGAACTCTTGTAAGTGATACAAGCGGTCCTTTATCGCCCTGTGTATTAACTTGAAGTGCGTAAACCTTAATCTTATCGTCAACACGGAGTGTTTCGCCTGGGATTTGCTCCGCTTTGAGAAGAACTGCTTGTGAAATACCTGTATCAACTACAACATTTCCTGTGCTATCCTCAACCTTAGTTACGACTGCGCTCATAATTTCACCGCGCTTTTCTTCGTATTCCTTAGTTTGTCTTTGCTTTTCAAATTCTCTTATCGCTTGAACGATTACTTGCTTTGCATTTTGTGCGCTAAGACGACGGAATTCCTTTGTATGAAGTTCATACTCATAGTCTGCGCCAATGCTACGCTTTCTTGAACGGGTCTTATGCTTAATGCCCTTTGCCTTTCTATCGGCTTCAAGTTCCTCGATTTGAGCCTTTGTGATTTCGGTGCTTGGGTCTTCAACCTCGGCAACGATGGTATATTTGCGGTATACCTTCATATCTTCCTTTTCAGCGTCGATTACTACGCTAAGGCTTGCAATACCGAACTCTCTCTTACAAGCGGCAGCGAGGGCTGCTTGCACCTTTTCAATCATGTATTGCTTTGGAATTTGCTTCTCTCTTTCGAGAAGGTCAAGTGCTTCAAAAAATTCTTTGTTCATTTTTCCACTCCTTAAAATTCAAAATATATGTTCATTTTTGCTATTGATTTTCTTGGTATTTGTATTTCACTTTCGCCTTTTACTGTAATGCTCTCGCTGTCAAACGACACGAGTTCACCAACAATTGCTTTTTGACCGTCAATCGGTGCGTAGAGTTTTGCAATGACCGTTTCGCCAATACACTTTGAAAGGTGCGTATCATTTTTGATGACTCTTTCAATTCCGGGTGAGGACACATCGAGGTGGTATTCCTCTCCTATCGGGTCGTGTTCATCAAGCACGGGGTCAATCGCTCTTGACATTTTTTCGCAGTCTTCAATGCCGATTCCGTTTTCGCTGTCAATCGTAATTGTGAGGTGGTATTCTGCGCCAACCTTTTCAAACTCGATATCCCAAATTTCATAACCGAGTTCTTTTGCGATAGGCAAGGCAAGTTCACTAACCTCAACAACAATGTTTTTTGCCGATTTCATCATTACCTCCTGCAAAATAAAATCTGCGAAGTGGGACTTCGCAGATAGTAAAATTACTATTTTCGTGGCTATTATATCACACGTTTTTCTAAATTGCAATAGTTTTTTTAATTTTTTTAAAAAAATATAATATAATATTTACAAAATGAAATATTTGTGCTAAAATAGGTTGAAACAACGGATTTTATACTATTTTCGACTTTTTATCCCTGCTTTTTGGGGTCAGGAGGCTTTTTATGAATAAAACGGAAAAGGCACAACGCG
This sequence comes from Eubacteriales bacterium, assembly GCA_045578005.1. GTDB lineage: Bacteria > Bacillota > Clostridia > Oscillospirales > CAG-272 > RGIG2000. Next base: position 3,779 of record JAZNJK010000059.1, read on the forward strand.
CTCTTATGTGCGTTTTGAAGGCGGGGGCGTATTTTGGCATTTACTTTGCTTGTCAAATTGTGCTCGGTCTTATTATCGGTCTTATCTTCTCATTTAGCGCGGTGCTTAATGGTGGAAGTGTTGATGACTCAATTGAATTTATCACTAAATACTCACTTGAAATTACACTCATTTCGAACATTCTTGCCATTCTCGGTTGCACGGGACTTGCATTTTTGTTCAAGCGTGAAACAAGGCGCGTTGATGAACTGCTTGACATAAATTTATGTTATGCACCACGCGCAAAAATGACTGCTTGTTTTCTTTTTATGGGAATTGTCGGACAGTTTGCCGTTTCGGTAATTCTTTCATTAATTCCGTTTCCCGAGAGTTGGTTTGAAATGCTTAACGAAAATTCTGACCTTATTGCAAGCGGTTCGTTTGGTATGCAAGTTGTTTCGGTGGCGATTTTTGCTCCGATTGCCGAGGAAATTGTTTTCCGTGCGTGTATTCAAGGCTCACTTCAAAAAGGTATGCCAAAATGGGTGGCTATCATTCTTGCCTCACTCATTTTCGGTCTTATGCACGGAACACCGATTTCGATAATTTACGCAACTTCGCTCGGAATTTTGATGGGTTGGCTCTATGCGAAGTTTAATTCAATAGTGCCATCGCTCCTATTCCACTTTACCTTTAATTTTTCGTCGGTTATTTTAGCGACCTTTGAAATTGACCCTCTTGTTCTTGGACTTATCGCACTTCTTTGTTCGATGCTTTTCGCCCTTTGCGTTGTTTATATTGCAATTTGCGGAAAAAGCACAGTTGCAAACTGTGAGCAACAAGACACCGAAAAACCAAACAATGACGGTTTTGACAGTAACGGTTCAAACGGTGATGGCTCGGACAGTGGCTCGGGTGACGGATTTTCAGTTGAATAATTAGTTTTCAGGAGATATAGATATGACACAAATCAAACTTTTTAACACACTTACAAAAAACATCGAGGAATTTATTCCAAGAGTAGAAAACAAGGTTCAAATGTATACTTGCGGTCCTACCGTATATCACTTTGCACACATCGGTAACCTTCGCTCATATATGATGGAAGATGTGCTTGAAAAAACACTTCGCTATGCGGGATACGATGTGCTTAGAGTTATGAACATCACCGATGTAGGACACCTTACAAGCGATGGTGACACAGGTGAGGACAAGATGCTCAAAGGTGCTAAACGCGAGAAAAAAACTGTGCTTGAAATTGCGGAATTTTACAAAAATGCGTTTTTCTCCGATTGCGCTAAACTCAACATCAAAACTCCCGATGTTATCGAACCTGCGACACAGTGCATTCCCGAATTTATAAAGACTATTGAAGGTCTTATCGAAAAGGGCTTTGCTTACATTGCCGACGGAAATGTATACTTTGACACTTCAAAGGTTGACGATTACTACGCACTCACAGGTCATTCAAGTGAAGAACTTATGGTCGGTGTGCGTGATGATGTTACCGAGGATACAAGCAAGAGAAACAAGAGCGACTTCGTGCTTTGGTTCACAAAATCAAAGTTCGACGACCAAGAACTTAAATGGGACAGCCCTTGGGGTATCGGTTATCCCGGTTGGCACATTGAATGCTCGTGTATCAG
>JAZNJK010000060.1:0-1714 GCA_045578005.1 Eubacteriales bacterium
CAGGAATGGGCAGATGCCAAGGCGGATTTTGCCGTAGCCGTGTTGCAGATATTATATCAAGAGAACTTAAAATCCCGCTTTCAGAGGTTAGAAAATTCACTAAAAATTCAAAAATTCTTTACGGAAAAACAAAGTAATAAATGAATAAAAAATTAATTATAATCGGTGCAGGTCCGTCGGGACTTGCTTGCGCTATCGGTGCTGTCCAAAGCGGACTTTCGCCCGATGAAGTGTTGATTTTGGAAAGAGAAAGTGAACTTGGCGGTGTCCTTAACCAATGCGTTCACGACGGATTTGGAGAAATTATCCTTGGCAAAAATTTAACAGGCACGGAATATGCCGAATATTACGCAAACGAGGTTAAAAAACTCGGTATTCCCTGTATGACAGGCACAACGGTCCTTTCCATATCAAACAAAAAGGAAATTACCTTAATATCTCCAACGCTTGGATACACGACAGTTACGGCACAGGCAATCGTTATTGCAACAGGATGCCGAGAGCGCTCTCGTGGCTCGTTGAAAATCGCAGGCACGCGTCCTGCGGGTGTCTTTTCGGCAGGGACAGTCCAAAGATTTATAAATTTAGAGGGTTACCTTACAGGAAAAAAGGCGGTTGTGCTCGGTTCAGGCGATATTGGACTTGTTACCGCAAGACGCTTGAAAATCGAGGGTGCTGATGTTGTTGGTGTGTATGAGGCGAGGGAGTGTCCTCGCGGAATGGATAAAAATGTCAAGGAATGCCTTGAAAAGTTCGAAATTCCATTCTATACACAAAAGACGATTTCGAAAATTTTCGGCAAGGAAAGAGTAGAGGGTGTTATGATTTCCGACACCGATGAAAACCGAAAAATAATAAAAGGCACGGAAAAGTTTATAAAGTGCGATACTGTCGTGCTTTCTCTTGGACTCCTTCCTGATAATATCATATGTTCTGATGCGGGTGTTTTGATTGACAGAGAAACACAGGGCGCTGTCGTTGACCAAAATTATCAAACAAATATTGATGGCATTTTTGCGTGTGGAAACGCTCTTCATATTCACGATTTGGTTGACTACATCACTAAGGAAGGGGACGAAACAGGAAGGTGTGCTTGTGCTTATCTAAATGGCAAAATTTTGCCGTTTAATAACACCGTTAAAATCCAATATAACGACAAAATAAAATACACAGTCCCTCACCAAATTCGTTTTCCAATCTCGTCAAGCACAGGTGAAATTACGCTTTCATATAGAGTTAGTAAAGTTATGAAAAATGCCAAAATTTCGCTAAAAATCGACGGTGAAGAAGTGATTAATGAAATAAAGGGCGCACTCACACCATCTCGCCAAAATAATATGATACTTACAAGAGAAATGATTGCTATGCTAACTAATGCAAAAGACATTGTCCTTGAAGCGACGGAGGTTTGATATGATACTTACCACCACGGCGAAAATAAAAAGCGAGGAATATAAACTCATTCCCGTAAAAACGACTGGCAAAATCCCCGTTGATAGACTTTTTGACGCTATGAAAATCGTAAATAAACTCAACCTTGTCCAAGTCGGATCGTAGCCATGTCGTTCTGTGAGCCAAGGAGTTGGCACAATAATTTGTCTTCCTAAGACCGCTTGGCCTCCGACTTAACTCATTCCCGTAAAAACGACTGGCAAAATCCCCGTTGATAGACTTTTTGACGCTATGAAAATCGTAAATAAACTCAACCTTGTCC
>JAZNJK010000061.1:0-7020 GCA_045578005.1 Eubacteriales bacterium
GGCTTCTCATTACTTGCGCTTGGTCACGGCCGAGAGCAATCCATACCTCAACAGGGTCTACCTTTGAGTTAGGATCGTCAGTTACTCCAAGGGAGTTATAGTCCGTAACAAAACTGTAGAAGAACATTGAAAGTTCATACCAAAGTTTTTGGAAGAAGTTGCCATCGCTCTTTGGCAATTCCGAATTTGCACTTTGAACTGTTAAATAGTCCATTTTAAGTGGTTGTGCGGAAACATTTGTAATCCATGTTCCAAGTGAACCAAGTTGCGCCTTGAATGTTTCAAGGTTTCCTGCGATTTCACTCTCGTCGCTTGCCATCTTATTAAGAAGGATATAAAGTTGTTCAAGAGTTGCTGTATTTTCGCCTTTAAGTCCTGTTGTTTCGGAAAGATACTTGAATACCTTTTTGAGATTGATTGACTCAACCATCATTGTTTCGAGGACATGAGGCATCATTTTCGAGAAATTATAAGTTCTGTTTTCGTCAGGGTCACTACCTGTAAGTTTGATAATTTCGAGATACGCATTATTGAGGTTAGAGAGCGTTTCGGAAATTTGTCTTAGTTGCTCACCCATATCACCAAGAACTGCTTCAAGTTTGATTGTGTGAGTTCCCTCTTCAAGATAGAAGAAGAAATCTTGTGTTTCATCACCGAGATATTTTACCTTCCACTTGTCAGTGAAGTCAAAACGGCAACCTGCCGCCTCGGCAAATGGAATTTCATCGTCGATGTAAACTTTACGAGATACATACATACCGCTAAGAAGGTCTTGCTTATAGCGAAGTGCAATTCCATAGTATCCGCTTTGTTCAACTGTGACATCGTATGTAATCCACTCACCTACGGTGCTCCACTGTGTTCCGCCTGCAACATTGTATTTTTGAACCTGAGCAGACTGAATACCTGTAAGACCGCTTGTGATAGGCGAGGTTCTATCTTGTAATGGGTAGATAGTAACGCTTGATGTATTAGTTACCATTTCGCCCTCAATGAGAATAGAGCCAACATTTGGTGTGTTTGATGCGATATCACCGTGTTTGTTTACATAATCTTGATAGGTTGGGATATTGATACTTGCCGATGGGCGAAGCACGATATCGTCAAGAACAACAGGTTCTCTTGTGCTTTCAAGAGTAATTGTGTTCTCACCCGCTTCAAGGAAGAACTCGAATGGCTTGGTATAGTATCCGTCTACATCTTGAAGTGCGTAGGTCACCCATTTTGGGTCTTCCTTAACACCTGGACGGATATCATTTCCGTTTCCGTCAAGTTTGAAAGATGGGATTTTATTTCCCTTCTCGTCAAGAATGAACGCGCCGTTTTCGTCCTTTTTGTATTCGTAATCATACTTCCAAACTTTTTGGAGCACGATTGAACGCGCCTCAGCAAACGGAACCTCACCGTTTAATGAGAATACACGCTCTATTGATGTTGTTTTGCCAACTACCTGACAATATGGAATATTGATTTGGTAGAAGCCTGTAACAGGAACATTGAATTTCCATGTTACCTTTCCGACATCTCCGGTTTTGAGCACACCGTCCTTGCCGTAATAGCCGTCAACCACCTCGGTTGATGCAGTTGTTTCCTCGGTTACGATGTTGTCAGTTATGTTGATAATGACATCCTTCATTCCCTCGGTGCTTTCCTGCTTGCCGGCAAACTTTTTCTGATATTCCTTGTAGGACAATGCGTTTAGGATTGAACTAACATCGGAAATCGAAACTTTGTTACCGGACGAGCCGTCGCCTGCGGTTGCGGCAGATACCGGCACAGCAAATGCACCGATAATCATTACGATGCAAATTAGAAGCGCCAGAGATCTTTTCGCTTTCTTTTTCATAAGAAGCCTCCTTGTTTTTTTGCAAATTTTATTTCCGCCGAGCGTGGCGGATGTATTTACGCGTATGTAAATACCTTATGCACCGATTATTTTACCATAAGAGGTGGGCAAAGTCAAGATACTATTTATATAATAATGCTCAGGCGTTTAATTTTACAAGTTTTTAATTTTTTTAAAATTTTCTTATTATTAACAAATTGTAAATTTTTCATTTTTTCTCTCAATATTTCAAAATGTGCAAAAACGATTGTAAAAACTTGATTTTTTAGAATTTTTACTTGTGATATTATGAACTAATTATGAATTCGTTTCAAGGGGTGAGGTAGCAATATGCACAAAATCGCGTTTCGGTTTTTGTGCAACATGCACAACGCAACAAAGTTTTTAGGCGATTTTTGGCACACTTTTCAAATTATGCCCATTTTTTGCTCGTTTTTCGATTATTTTCGCAATTTTTGTCGTTTTTAATTTTTTTGGAAAAAGCGTGTTTTTTTACCAATCAAGTATTGACTTTGCAGTAGTTTTACTGTATAATTAAAATGAACTATTTAAGTGGTTCGAAATCCAAAGAAGATTAAGCACAGGAGAGATAAATATGTATTATTTGGGCATTGACCTCGGCGGAACTAACATCGCTGTGGGAATTGTTAATGAAAAATCTGAAATTCTTATAAAGGGTTCTGTTCCTACTCTTTCTAACAGAGACGGAAAACTTATCATCAAGGATATGGCAGAACTTTGCAAAAAACTCGTTCGTGATATGGGTATCACCATTGACGATATTGAGTATGCGGGTATTGCAACACCTGGAACTGCAAACTCCGAAACAGGTATCGTTGAATATGCCAACAACCTTCCTTTCGAAAACTTCCCTATTGCCGACCTTCTCAAAGAGTATCTTGGAGTTAAAAAGGTTTACATAGAGAATGATGCGAATGCGGCGGCTAAGGCTGAGGCGGTTGCAGGTGCGGCTAAGGGTGCTAAGTATTCTGTTATGATTACACTCGGCACTGGTCTTGGTGGCGGTATCGTAATTGACGGCAAGGTTTACTCCGGTTTCAATCACGCAGGCGGTGAACTTGGACATGTTGTTATTCAAAAAGACGGTAAACAATGTTCTTGCGGAAGAAAAGGCTGTTGGGAAGCATACAGTTCCGCAACAGGTCTTGTTAATATGACAAAAGAAAGACTCGTTGAGGCAAGAGCAAACGGTGTTAAATCACTTATTGACGAAATGATCGGTGGTGATCTTAGCAAAGTTAACGCTCGTGTAGCATTTGCGGCTATGAAACAGGGTGATGAACTCGGTGCTAAGATTGTTGATGAATATATCAGTTATCTTGCAAGCGGTGTTGCGACAATGATTAACATTTTCCAACCGAATGTTCTTTCAATCGGTGGTGGTGTATGCAACGAAAAGGATTACCTTCTCGTTCCGCTTAAAGAAAAGGTATTTGCTGAAACTTATTCAAAAGATCCAAGCAAGCAAACTCAAATTAAGATTGCTGAACTTGGAAACGATGCAGGAATTGTCGGTGCAGCATCTCTCGGTCTTTAATTAAAATTCAAAAAGCGTGGGTCTTTCCACGCTTTTGTTTTCAAAAATGAAATTTGCGGTGAAGTATCGCTGAAAGGGGGATTTTATGGCTATCAATTTGACTCTTGACTCACCGATTGGCAAGGTTTACGGAGTTGGTCCGACATATGAAAAATATTTCAATTCAAATGAAATTTACACGGTTAGAGATATGCTCTATTATTTCCCAAGGGCATATCAAAATCGCGCGGATATTAGGCTTGCTGTCGAGCCTTGTTTTGACGGGCAACCACACGCATATTTACTCACTGTCAGTTCCGATGCAAAGAGTGCCGAGATACGAAAAGGTTTAAACCTTTTGAAATTTAAGGCGTTTGACGAGAGTGGAACGGTCAACATTACATTTTTTAATCAAAGTTACTTAAAGGACACATTTAAGGTTGGCGAAACATTTAGATTTTGGGGCAGAATTACGCAAGAAAAGCGCACTCTGTGTCTAAATTCGCCATCTTACGAGCCTTATAACGAAGAAAAACCGCTTAGCCCTTACATTTCGGTATATCCTCTTTTCAAGGGAGTAAATCAAAAGTATCTTGCCAAGGTTTTGGGACAAATACGCCCTTATCTTAGTGCGATTATAAAGGATCATCTTCCCGAAAGTGTGCGCCTTAAAAACGGACTTTGCACACTTGCCTATGCGCTTGAAAATGTCCACTTCCCCGAAAGCGAAGACGCACTTAACAGGGCGATTAGGCGTTTGACTTTTGATGAGTTATTTATTTTTGCGCTTTCAATCTCACAAATGAAAACCGTGTCGGAATACAAAGTTGCGCCACTTATGGAAAAGGTCGATTTAACTCCTCTTTTATCGAAACTTCCATATGAATTGACCGATGCGCAAAAACGCGCGATTTCGGAAATTCAGGCGGATATGTGTCAAGAAAGCGATGATTTTGCGCTCAAAATGACAAGAAAGCCGATGAACAGGATTTTGGTCGGTGATGTTGGTAGCGGTAAGACAATTTGCGCGACTGCGTCATCATATATTGCTTGTAAGTCGGGCTATCAATGCGCACTTATGGTGCCAACGGAAATTTTGGCTTTTCAACATTTCGAGGACCTTTCGCCTTTGCTTGAAAGTCTTGGGATTTCATGCGAACTTCTTACAGGTTCAGTGCCTCAAAAGGCTAAAAAAGAGATACTTTCCCGCCTGAAATCGGGCGAAACACAGTTTGTTATAGGAACGCATGCACTTATTCAGTCGAGTGTTGAGTTTAAAAATCTCGGTCTTGTTATAACCGATGAACAACACCGTTTTGGTGTTATGCAAAGGGCTTCACTTGCGGAGAAAAGCAAGAGTGCGCATGTGCTTGTTATGAGTGCAACGCCTATTCCTCGCACACTCTCCCTTATGATTTATGGTGACCTTGACATTTCCCTCATTGACAAAATGCCTCTTGGCAGACAAAGGGTTGACACTTTTGTCGTTGATGAGAGTTACCGTGCAAGGCTTAATGCGTTTATTAGAAAACAAGTTAACGAGGGGCATCAAGTTTACATCGTTTGTCCAAGTGTTGAGGAAAAGAAGGAAGATGTGCTTGACAATGCCGATTTTAACCCGTTTATTATTGAATACAGCGACACTCCCCCACTTAAAGCGACGGTTGATTTCGCCAAAGAACTTGCCGAAAATGTATTCCCTGACCTTAAAGTAGAATTCTTACACGGAAGAATGAAATCTAAGGAAAAGGACCAAATTATGATGGATTTCGCCTCGGGCAAGACTAACATTCTTGTTTCGACGACGGTTATTGAGGTTGGTGTCAATGTGCCGAATGCAACTCTTATGATTGTTGAAAACGCCGAGCGGTTCGGTCTTTCTCAATTGCATCAGTTAAGAGGTCGTGTCGGTCGTGGCAAGGACAAGTCTTACTGTGTGCTTGTTTCAAATTCACGCAGTGAAACGAGCAAGGAGCGTCTTGAAATTATGCGGACAACTTATGACGGTTACACCATTGCGGAGCGTGACCTTAAAATGCGCGGTCCGGGTGACTTCTTCTCTAATAATTCTTCAATCCGTCAGTCAGGCGAGGTGCAGTTTAATATTGCTAAATCTTGCTCTGATGAAACTCTTCTCCACTCCGCCTTTGAAAGTGCAAAAGACGTGCTATGTGTCGATAAAACACTATCAAGCCCCGAAAATGCTCTCCTTCGCGCCGAGGTTTTGAAGATTTGCAACGCTAACGCTTCTTCGATTAGTTAGAACTTACTTTTTTCTTTGGGAGAAGAAAAAAGTAAGCAAAAAAGAAACCAACCTGTAAAAATATATCTATCAAGTTGTTTCATTTGCCACCAAGGCTCTCGGTGAAAGAAGTAAGCAAAAAGAAATCAAATAAAAAACAAATCAAAAACCGACTCGAACGAGTCGGTTTTGTGTTTTTGTTGATAAAATTTGTTTTAGAACGAGTCGAGTTTATCAAGCCTTGATGGATTTCGAGCGTTTAGAACAAGCAAGGCAAGGCGCACCACAGGTGACAGACGATGGCTATCTTGGGATAGTCGAGGTTGTCAACGAGGAGCAACGCAGTATTGTGCCGTTATAAACGGTCGAAATCAGCCGTGATAGAGTTTTTTGGTTTGATACTTCGGCTCACAGGTGAGGTTTATTCCGAGTTTACGGAATGTTGCAACATCGACGGGGGAGAGGATTACGCTTGAATGGAGTTCCGCATTTCTTAATTGTGCGAGGGCATTCATTGCTTTTTTAGCCTCTACGCTTGTTGCGGCGGTGATTGCAAGGGCAATTAGCACCTCGTCGGTATGTAATCTTGGGTTATGGTTACCGAGGTTTTCAACTTTCAATCTTTGCACAGGCTCTAAAACATCGGGGGAGATTATATCCTTATCATCATCAATTCCCGCGATTGCTTTTACTGCGTTTATAAGCACGGCACTTGATGCACCGAGAAGTTCAGATGTTTTTCCTGTTACTACTCTACCGTCGCAAAGTTGGATTGATGTAGCAGGTGCGCCTGTTAATTCCGCTTTATCATTTGCGGCTTTTATGCAAGGACGCTCAGCAGTTATATCAATACCGCACTGTTTCATTATAAGTTTGATTTTATTGATTTCGGTTGTGCAGTTGCTTCCCTTTCTTTGATTGCAAAGGGCATTATAGTATCTTCTAATGATTTCACGGCGTGCGCTTGCACGGACTGCATCGTCATCGAAAATGCAATTTCCTGCCATATTAACACCCATATCGGTTGGGGATTTATACGGACACTCACCGAGAATTCCTTCATACATTGAGCGAAGAACAGGGAAAATATCAATATCTCTATTATAGTTAACCGCAGGCACACCATATGCCGAGAGGTGATAGTGGTCGAGCATATTTGTATCGCTAAGGTCGGCAGTTGCGGCTTCATATGCGACATTTACAGGGTGGTCAAGGGGAAGATTCCAAATTGGGAAGGTTTCAAACTTTGCATAGCCCGATTTAATTCCTCTTTTAGCCTCGTGGTAAATTTGTGAAAGGCAAGTTGCCATTTTTCCACTTCCAGGACCGGGGGCGGTAACAACGATAAGAGAACGGGTTGTTTCGATATACTCATTCTTTCCGTACCCCTCATCG
>JAZNJK010000062.1:0-7695 GCA_045578005.1 Eubacteriales bacterium
TGTTGTTGCCCGGATTTCCGCTGTGACCATAGCTTAGTGGCATGATTGGGTTAAGCCCTAAATTTCCTATTTTTCTTTCCATTGTAAGCCCTTCCTTTAGTTCGATTCTTGCTTGATTTAGATGCCATTTTACAGTACCCGTTGGGATTTTAAGCTCGCTTGAAATTGATAGTATGGATTTCCCCTCGTAGTAAAACATAAATACAATTTTCCTACGAGAGGCGCTAAGGTATGCTACCTCTCTTGATAGCCTTTTTAACTCCTCATCGTTGCTTTCAAAAAAGTATTCATCATAATAAGGAATTTGCAATCCATCAAGGGAAATTCCCTCATGCCTTTTCTTGTAAGCGACATATTTTGCGTATGTATGCTCGCTAATTCGCCAAATATATCCTTCAATATTCGCAATATTATCGGCTTTTAGAAGAGAAGAATATACCTCGCAAACAATTTCCGAGGAAATTTCCTCTGCCTCATCATAAGAAAAGGCTTTTTTTACAGCAAAGCCATAAATCTTTTTAAGGTATCTTGTAATAATCTGATCTGCTTTTTGTTTTTCCATAATTTTCTCCGGCACCGTTTGATGATATAGTGAACCAAAAAGTCTAAAGGTTGGCAATTTTTTAAAATTTAATTTTATTTTACACTAAGCATTATAATAAATCAACAAAAACATTTTTGCCTCAATCAAATTTATTAAATCGTGGTCATAAAACTTAACTAAAAATTTAGTTTTTTCAACAAACACGCCATTGTTTACTGCCGTGTGATATGATATAATTGTCTTAACAAAGGTGATGAACCGGTTCGCTTTGTTATATCAAAAAATATTTAGGAGATAAGTTATGATTATTAGTATAGGAACTAAAATTAAAGAATTACGAAAGCGTGACGGTATGACACAGGAACAACTTGCAGAAAAATTAAATGTTACGCCTCAAACAATATCAAGATGGGAAACAGAAACTGCTTATCCTGACATAACTGCTATACCGATTTTGGCAAATATTTTTGATGTAAGTATTGATACATTGATGGGTTATGATAAAACTAAAATCGGTCAAAAGGTGAATGATATTATTAAAAGTTCTAATGCGTATTTTTGGAGCGATATCGAAAAATGTGAAGAAATCCTTGTTGAAGGATTAACCGATTATCCGAACAATGACTTGATTTTGCGCGAACTTCTTTCGCTGTATGAGTGTCATATACGCACATATGAAAAAACAAAATATTTTGAAAAGGCAATTTCAATTGCTCACAAAATAATTGCGGAAGCAACCGATGTTTTTTGTGTTTGTAGTGCAAAGGCTGATTTGGCATCACTTTATTTGATGCAAAACCGCTACAATGATGCAAAGAAAATAATAGACACGCTTCCATATATGTATCCATACCTGCTTAACGATAAAATGCGTGTTTCATCTTATCTTTTGAAGGGTGATGATAGGCTGAAGGAAGCAAAGGATTGGAAAATAATTGAATATCAGGAGCTTTTCTTAGCCTGCATCATGGAAGGGGAAGGATATTTTGAAACGGGTGATTACAAAAATGCTTTAAACTCATTTGTGCAAGGCAAGGATGTAATAGAAAGATTTATGCTAACTGATAAAATTTGTCCCGAAGCATACCTATTTAATGGAGTTCAAACAAATCATATGTGTTGCTATTTGCAAATTGCAGGTTGTTATTTAAAATTAAATGATAAGGTAAACTGCGAAAAATGTATCATAAGAGCATATGAAATCGTGTCCTTGGCAAACGGAGAGGATTTTTTAAAGCAACCTGAGCTGTTTTTAGAGCAGTATAATAAAACCTATAAAGAATACGGGCTTGAAGCATATAAACCTCTATAAATTGAATTTCAACTCAATAATATCTGCAAGGACAAGGCATAGGAGTCTATGTTAAAATGTAATCACAGAAAGGGGATGTTTATATGGAAAAAACATTAATCGAAAAAGCCATTAAATTCATTCAAGGTGGCTCAAAAGAAAATCTGTCATTACAGGAAATTGCAGACAAAGCAGGCTTCTCATTAACCTATTTTGATGCACTGTTCAAAAAGCATACAGGATATAGTCCTGTGGAGTATTCTCGTGTGTATAAGCTAACACGAAGCGCTTTAGAGCTTAGAAGGACAGACAAGAAAATCATTGATATAGCTTTGGATTTCGGCTATGAAAGCCCAGAGGCTTATGCAAGAGCCTTCAAAAAGTTTTACAGCCTTAGCCCAAGTGAATATCGTGAAAAGTATTCAAATGATGCTATCACTTGGAAGGACTTATCATCAAGAGTAGCAATCAATCGCTTTGCTAATGCAAACCCAAGCCTGAAAAGAGTAAACAAAGAGGATTCACTTGACTTTATCTTTACTAACAATCCTGTGTTGTTTGCCGAGGATGCAGTAAATATAACGGTAGGCGACTGCGAAATCTTTACTCTTGGTGAAAACGACACATTAGAGCATTTTGTGTACGTGTCAGATTATAACAACGAAAGAATAGTTATTGACTTAATCTGCGTCAGCGAAAGGGATGCTATTGCATATCTTAAGCTTCTTGCAAAAACTGAAAACTATAGCTTTACAATGCGTAAAAACACCTATGAGGAATGGGACAGCTTTAATGCAGAGGTCGCAAAGCTCGGTCTTGTTTGTAGATATGGTTATGATATGGTTTATACCGACGAGCAAATCACAGTTCCAAGCTATGATAGTATAATTGTAAGAGAACTATGCAAGGAAGATATGCCATATATTCAAAGCTTTAAATCAAAAGGCGGATGTGGTGAAAACCATTTAAGAGGCTTGCAAATTGCATTTGAAGGCAAGGGTAATATTGGCGAAAAAGCATATGGTGCATTTGTAAATAATGAGCTTGTATGCCTTGCAACTCCCGTGCTTGATACAATAAGAGAATTAAGCAAATATGATATTGGCGCTATCTTTTCTCTTACAAATGATGATAAAGTTATAGAAGCAATATGGAAATATGTAATAGATGAGTGCATTAAAAACGGAGCTATTATCGGCAATGCAAACGCAAAGGAAGATGCCTCCATCCTCGGCGTAGCATATAGCGAAAAAATGGGTCTTTCAAAAGTCGCAGAGGTTCGCAGATATAGCAAATAATCAAAAGCGAGTGCTGATTTTTCGGCACTCGCTTTGAGATTGTTGAAACTTATTCAATAATTAATATGAATTTTTTCGTGGTTTTATTTGCTAATAGGATATTGATAACGATGTTTGATATTGCGAGGGACAGTGCGCCTTGGACAAGGTTGAAAGGGATGTTTAAGGCTGATGGTGCAAAGCCATACAAGATGCCTTCGAATAAAAAGTAGCCTAAAACCATGATGAGTTCCGCAACGAGAGAACTGATGATGAACTTTAATGTATTGTTCTTGAAAATTTTAAGTGCTTTGAAAATAAAGAAACTTGCAATTGCCATAAGTGCTTTAATTACGAATGTGGCAGGGGCGTAGATTGCGTATCCAAGTAGCAAATCGGCAAGGGCAGAGCCAACACCCGCACAAATGAAACCGATAGGGCCGAGAAACCAAACGGACAAAAGAACAAAGGCATCTCCAACATTCACATAGCCAAAGGCGGGCATAGGAATTGCAATAAAATAAGTTGCGCAAAAAACGAGCGCAGTGAAAATCGCTGTTAGCGAAATTTTTTGAATTTTTTGATTTTTCATAATGTTTTCTCCGATTTTTAAGTATAGTAAAATTATAACACTTGCGAATTTATCAGTCAATATTTTTTTACAATAAATTCACTTGAAATTGTAAATAATATATGATAAAATAAATGATAAGATATGACCAAGAGGTGATAAAATGTTTTTTTATGTAGATTGGGTGTATATAATTCTTGTTTTGCCAGCGGTTATTCTTTCGATTTGGGCAAGTGCAAAGGTTAATTCCACCTTTAAAAAATATTCAAATACAACAAATAATGCGGGGTTAACCGCCTCTGATGTTGCAAGACGAATTTTATACGAAAATAATTTGTATGATGTTAAGGTTGAGTTGGTGCACGGACACTTGACGGATCATTACGATCCACGCATAAAAGTTGTTAGATTGTCGGAAAGCACATTTAACAGCACTTCAAGTGCGTCAATTGGAGTTGCTGCTCACGAGGTTGGACACGCAATTCAACACGCAACGGGCTATGCTCCGTTGAAAATAAGAAACGCTATTGTCCCTGTGACAAATATCGGTTCAAAACTTTCAATGCCACTTATACTGTTCGGAATAATTTTGTCAGCTATCGCTCCTGTTTTTGCCTATGTCGCGTATTTCGGTGTAGCATGTTTCTCACTTTGTGCGATTTTTCAGTTGCTCACGCTTCCAACGGAATTTAATGCAAGTAGCAGAGCATTAAAGGCGATAAGAGAAGGCGGATTTTTAAGAGATGACGAAATTGTAGGAGCAAAGCGAGTTTTGACGGCAGCGGCGATGACTTATGTTGCGGCGCTTGCGGTAAGTTTGGCACAACTTTTAAGGCTACTTTTAATTGTTTCAAGGCTCAATGACAGGCGTAGATAATAAATTATAATAAAAATTAAAAAAACTATTGACAAGCACTTTTCTTTGTGGTAGAATATACAAGCCGCATAATGCCAAGGTCGAAAATAGTCTATGACTTACCTGGCTTAGCGAGTTTTGTTGAAAGAGAGGTGCTTTTTTCATGTTCGCAATTATTCAAACAGGTGGAAAGCAATACAAAGTAAACGAGGGAGACGTAATCTTCGTTGAAAAACTTGGTGCAAATGAAGGCGATGAAGTTAAGTTTGACAGCGTTCTCGCTATTTCAAATGACAACGGATTTGTAACAGGCGCTCCATATGTATCTGGCGCTTCCGTAACAGCAACAGTTGTTCGTAACGGTAAAGGTAAGAAAATCTACGTTATGAAATATAAGGCTAAGAAGAACGAAAAGAAAAAGATCGGTCACAGACAGCCTTATACAAAGGTTCAAATCACAAAAATCGAGGGCTAATTTGTAATATGACAAAGGTCGTATTTTACAAGTCATCTAATACTTTTTGGGGCTTTGAAGAAGTTGACCATTCAGGACTTGCTGAAGAAGGTAAAGATATTCTTTGTGCTTCTATCTCCGCTATGACAATGCTTGTTATAAACGCGATTGAGGAAGTTTATAAGTCCAAAATTCAGTATGAAGTTGATGAAGAAAGCACAGTGATACGAGTTAAGGCTCGCGGTGCATTGCCCAAACACGAAACCGACGAAAAGAAACGATATGCGATATCGGGACTTTTGGAGGCTTATTATCGACAACTTGGACTTCTACAAGAGGAATTCCCAAAAAACTTGAGAGTTTCGGTAGTTGAAAGAGATGTTGATGATTCATTTTAAACGGAAAATTCAGATTATGGAGGAACAAGAAATGTTGAGAATCAGTTTACAGTTCTTCGCACATAAAAAGGGTGTAGGTTCTACTAAAAACGGTCGTGATAGCGAATCCAAGCGTCTTGGCGTTAAAAAGGCAGACGGTGCAACAGTAGTTGCTGGAAACATTATCGTAAGACAAAGAGGAACAAAAATTCATCCAGGTAACAATGTAGGTATCGGTTCTGACGATACACTCTTCGCTCTCATTGACGGAGTTGTTAAGTTTGAGCATCTTACAAAGGACAAAAAGTGCGTAAGCGTATATGCAAAATAATTAAAACTTCCACCGACAAAAGTCGGTGGATTTTTTTTATGCAAAAATCATAAAAATAAGCCCTAAAATTGTTTTAAAACAGTAAACAAGAGAGAAAAATAAAATAAATGTAAAATTGTTTGAAAAATATCTTCACATATTCAAATAAATATGTTAAAATAAAACGATAAAGATATTTATCCATAATTATAAACATATTTTGAAGGAGGACGGATTATGCTTAAACTTGAAAACATTTCCTTTGAGGTCCATACGGAAGATACTCATAAGGAAATTTTGAAAAATATAAACCTTGAAATCGAAGATGGCTTTGTAGCGATAACCGGTCCAAATGGTGGTGGAAAATCAACACTTGCTAAAATCATTGCCGGAATTTATCAACCCACTTCGGGGAAAATTTATTTCGACGGTGTTGATATTACCGATATGAGCATTACTGAACGAGCAAATATGGGAATCAGTTTTGCGTTTCAACAGCCCGTTAGATTTAAAGGAATAACGGTAAAGGATCTTATCACTCTTGCGTCTGGAAAGAAAATTACAGTTGGTGATGCTTGCACATATCTTTCCGAGGTTGGTCTTTGCGCAAGAGACTATATAGATAGAGAGGTTAATGCATCACTTTCTGGTGGAGAACTTAAAAGAATTGAAATTGCGATGATAAACGCAAGGGGAACAAAACTTTCTGTGTTTGATGAGCCTGAAGCGGGAATTGACCTTTGGAGTTTTAACAATCTTATTCAAGTTTTTGAAAAAATGCACGAAAAGACTCGCGGGTCGATTATAATTATCTCTCACCAAGAAAGAATTTTGAATATTGCCGATAAGATAGTAGTTGTTGCTAACGGTCAAATAAAGCAATGTGGTGACAAGAAGGATATTCTTCCTGCACTTTTGGGTCAAACTGCTACTTCGTGCAAGGCTCTTACCGATAACAATTAAGGAGAAATGCGATGGATACGATACAAAAAGATCTTCTTGCTAAGATAGCGGACCTTCACAAGACTCCCGAGGGGGCTTATAATATTAGAGCAAATGGCGCTCTTGGTGCAAGAAATACAACAGCAAATATTGATATAGTATCAAAAACCGACAAGGACGGAATTGATATCATAATAAAACCGAATACTAAAAATGAAAGTGTGCATATTCCTGTAATTATTAGCCAAACAGGACTTAGCGATCTTGTATACAATGATTTTTATATAGGTGAAAATGCCGATGTTACAATCGTTGCAGGTTGTGGAATTCACAACACAGGAAAGGATAAGAGCGAACACGACGGAATTCATACTTTCCATGTAGGAAAAGGTGCGAAAATAAGATACATTGAGCGTCACTATGGCGAAGGCGACGGAAACGGCGAAAATGTTATGAATCCTACCACCGTTATCGAAATTGACGAGGACGGATATATGGAAATGGAAACGACTCAAATTAAGGGAATTGATTCCACAATTAGAGTTACAAATGCGAAACTTGGAAAAAATGCCAAACTTGTTATTAAGGAAAAACTTATGACACACGGCTCACAATTCGCTCAAACCGATTTTACTGTTGATTTGGATGGTGAGGGCGCAGGTGCAAATGTAATTTCACGCTCCGTTGCTAAAGACGAATCAAAGCAAATTTTCAAATCCAATATAAATGGAAATAACAAATGTTCAGGACACACCGAGTGCGATGCTATTATTATGGATAATGCCAAAGTAGTGGCAGTTCCTGAAATCACTGCAAATCACATTGATGCCGAACTTATACACGAGGCGGCAATTGGAAAAATTGCCGGTGAACAGCTTATTAAGCTTATGACTTTAGGTCTTACCGAGCAAGAGGCTGAAGAAGAAATAGTAAACGGATTCTTAAAATAATATGAAAACAGTTAAACTTATAAAACGCTTTATTCCTTATTATAAGCCGTATGTAGGAATAATGGTGATTGACCTTTTTTGTGCCGCGCTTACAACTATTTGTGAGCTTGTTTTACCGATGAT
>JAZNJK010000063.1:0-4836 GCA_045578005.1 Eubacteriales bacterium
GAGGGATACTGGGTAGGTCTTCCTCATATGCTCAAAACATTCTACGGTGACGCAATTGAGTGCTTACCACTTGACCAAGCGACAATTATCGCATACTGCCACTGGGCATTTGCGGTGCGCTCAACCGTTTACTACAATCCTGATTTTACTTGTGAAAAACTTGCAAACTGTGTTTACAGTGCGCCCGTTTCTAACTACTTTACAAAGCGCACGGACAATTACGGTCTTGCATTTAAGGGTGGAAACCATTGGGAGAGCCACAACCACCAAGATGTTGGCTCATTCATTCTCGCAAGAAACAACCGTCAAATTTTCTGCGATTTCGGATACATCGGTCCTGGTAACTGGCCGGGATATCAAAGCAACCGTCGTAATGAATACTTCCAACCGTCATCATTCTCTCACAACCTTCCATACTTCAACGGTAAAGGTCAGGGCGGTCCTTGGGAAGGCAAAGCAAGAGCGGTTTATAACGAAAAAGACGGAACGGTTTATATGGACTTTACTCACGGATATGATGAAACCGTTCACCCAACGCTCGTAAAGGCGGAGCGCACACTCATTCCAACTGATGACGCTATCGGAATTTACGACAAATACGAATTTTCCGAAAAGCCTGTTATCACCGAGCGCTTTGTTACGACAATTAAGCCAAAAGTTGACGGAAACAGTGTGATTTTGGACGATGTGCGTTTCACACTTGAAAGTGATGCTACACTAAACATCGTTGAGCAACCGTATGTTGACCAACTCCCCGATGAAAACGGAAACTATAACAAAATTTGCTACCTCCTTGACTACACATTGGCTGATGGCACAATGGAATTTAAGGCGACAATCGACTTTATAAACGACTGATGAACAATTAAGGATTTTATATGGTATTTGAAAACTCTAAATTTATTTGGATAAATGACAGTGAGTGTGTTGATACCTATGCCGAATTTTACACTAAACTACAAATCGCAGGGAAACCTGCGATTTGTAATATCTCGGTTGACGGTGATTACACGCTCTTTATAAACGGACAGTATGTGTCAAGCGGTCAATATGGCGACTATGAGCATTACAAGTCCTATGATGTGGTTGATATTAGCGACTTTGTGCATGATGGGGACAACGATTTTTGCGTCCTTGCTTGGCACTTTGGCGCGGACTCCTCTCGCTATAAAAATTATGATGCGGGAGTTATTTTCGAGGTTGTATCAAACGGCAAGTGTGTGCTTGCAAGTGATGAAAATATCCTTGCAAGAAAGAGTCCGTCATATGTAAGCGGACTTAAAAGATGGATTTCCTCGCAACTTGGTTTTTCGTTTAGATACGATGCGACAAAAGAGGATAAATGGCTACTTGGCGACGGTGACGGTTTTGAAAAAGCGATACCTGTGGCTAAAAAATGCGAATTTATGCCTCGCCCTGTCAAAAAGCAATCATTTGGCAAGGTTGAATATGCCAAGAAGTTTATCACGCACGAGGGTAGCATAATTTACGACCTTGGAAAAGAATTTGTCGGTATTGTCACACTTGAAGTTGGCGGTGACGGTGAAATGAATGTTGCGTGGGGTGAATGCCTTGAAAACGATCATGTAAAGCGCACTCCCGATTGGCACGATTTTAGTTTTGATTATGTTTGCAAAAACGGTGGCAAATACACGAACTACATGCTCCGTTTGGCATGTCGATACCTTGAAATTACGACACAGGGGTCAATAAATGTCGAAAAAATCGGCATTATTCCGCAATTTTATGAAGTTAAGGAGTTGCCCTACGACTTCCTTTCGGGCATTGACAAAGATATATACAAAATTTGCCTAAACACCTTGCGCCTTTGCATGATGGAACACTATGTTGACTGCCCTTGGCGCGAACAGTGTCTATATGCCTATGACTCACGAAATCAAATGCTTTGTGGTTACTACGCCTTTGAGGGTGGTAACTTTGAGTATGCGAGGGCAAATTTGAAACTCATTGCCAAGAGTAAACGGGGCGACAATCTACTCGCAATTTGCTCACCCTGTGGCATTAATCTTGCAATTCCGTCATTCTCGTTGCACTTCATAACCGCTATGAGAGAGTATTTTGAGCATTCGGGCGACATTTCGCTTTTTGATGAACTCAAAGAAACTGTAAAAGGCATTCTTGATGCGTTTTTGGCTCGTGAGGAAAATGGACTTATCAACCGTTTCGATGATGACGGATATTGGAATTTCTACGATTGGTCACCATATATTGACGGCGAAATCGGAAGAAAACAGGCAAGCGGTGCGGATTTGATGCTAAATTCGCTTATCATTCTATCGCTAAAATCTTATAAAACACTATGCAAGGCGCACGGCTCAACATTTGAATACGACAAAACGCTTTCTCGCATAATGAAAGCGACAAAAGAGCGCTTTTTCGACACATCATCTGGCTTTTTCCGTTTCAACGACTCGGTTGATGCACCTTTGGAACTTCCAAACTCGCTCGCCATTCTTTGCGGACTTGCAACCGATGATGAGGCAAAGAAAATTTGCGAGGCGATTTCCAAAAAGGAACTCGGCTACTCTTCGCTTTCTATGAAATGTTTCAAGTATGATGCTATGCTACAAACGGATAGAGAAAAATATGCTCCCATAATTCTTGACGATATTCGTGCTACATACGAAAAAATGATTCCCGTTGGCACAGTTTGGGAAACCGAAATTGGAGCGAGCGATTTTAATAACGCAGGTAGCCTTTGCCACGGTTGGAGTTCAATTCCGATATTCTACTACCGTAAATTGCTGTAAAATGTAGTCGATATGTGCGCACACGATATATCAACTGCGTTGCGTTAGGTAGCCCACAGTGGCTCACTGACACAAATTCTCTTTAAATGAAAAATCGGCTCTTATGAGCCGATTTTTGTTTATTATTGCTTTGCGCGTGGGGTGATGTATGCGGTATTGCTACCCTTTTCGTAGACTACGCCATCACGGGTTTCGTAGGTGTCGCTATTTTCGATTGTGATTTTTTCAAGCATTGAACAGTTATTAAATCCCATTTTATCAAGGCTCTCTATATTGCCGAGGAATTCAATTTCAGTAACATACAGTGCGCGTAAGAATGCAAAGTAGTCAACGCTTGTTACCGTGGCGGGAATTTCAAGTTTTCCGTCAACTCCGCTTGGAACAAAGATGATTTTATCGAGTGCCTTGGTGTAAAGCACCCCATCTTTGATTGTAAATGCAGTATTTGACTGCGCTACGCTAACACTTTCAAGGCTTGAATACTCAAATGCGCCCTCGTTAATTTCGGTAACGGTTGCGGGAAGTTCATAACTACCCTTTATCTTAGCGGGCATAATCACAAGTTTGGTCTTATCCTTGTTATAAAGCACACCGTTTTCGTCTACGCTAAGGTATTCACCAACTCCGTTTCGGTCAAAGTCCATTGTAAATTGACTTATTGCGCTCATATTCGCATCTCGAACAAAGAGTTTGCATCTCTTATCAAGGACAATCATTCCGTTAATATGGTCGGAATCAATGGCAACGAGGAAGGGGTTTTCATCATTTCCTATATAATCACATGTGCCATAATTTGTAGTATCTAATTTTCCGTATGGAAGGGCATAATAATCAATTTGCTCTATCGAATTGGGAATTGATACATCGGACATATTAGAACAATAAAGAAATGCCTGCATTTCTATTCTCTCAACGCCCTCGCAAATGTGCAAGCGCTCAATAGTTGTCTTGCTCATAAAGGCGCGCTTTGCGATAGTTTTAACGCTCTTTCCATCAATCTTTGACGGAATTACAAGAATTTCGGGGACTGTGCCGTCATATCCTGTGATTGTAAGAACACCGTTTGACTCGGTATATATGAACTTGCTTAAATCGACATCAAGCATTTTTGCGTAGAGTTTTGTGGGCTCCTCATATTGATCCCATTCGCTCGCGCTAAGTCCCGAAAAATCAGATGTCTTATACCATCTCAAAAAGAATTTCGTGCTTTCGGGGTTTGTTCTAATATCCTCGGGGTCAAGGTCGTCAAGAGGAATACGGAATGTATCGGTTGCCGAGGTATAAACGGTTTTCCAAAGTGTGCCGTTTACATAAAGTTCAACGGGAATGCCGACAACTGCCATAACGGTTACATCAACGCTAACACTCTTTCCGTTGGGGGCTGTGACTGTAATTGTAGCCTTGCCCGCTTTAACGCCTGTAACGGTTGCCAAGTAAGAGTAGGTCGGATTTGCCTCAACGGTTGCGACACTCGGGTCGGAACTTGTCCAAACAAGTCCTACTCTATCCACTCCAAGCGGTTCACAACCTGCGGTAAGGCTTGCGCTCTTGCCCGCATAAATTTCATCATTCGAAATCATTATGCTAACAGGAGTTAGTGGGCTTGGTGTTTGCGTTTGGCTCTCGGAAGTTGACTCACTTTCCTTTTGAGTTTCGCTTTCACTTTGCGACTCGCTCTCGCTTTGTGACTCACTTTCGCTACTTGTAGATGAGTCTTCTTGTGTTTGCGACTCGGTATTTTTCTCGCTCTCGGTGGATTTGTCCGACTCCGTTTCGCTTGATGTTTGGCTCTCGCTTTCTTTTTCGCTCACACTACTTGACTCGCTCTGACTTTGAGTAGAGGAACTTTCACTTGATGACTCGTTACCGTCACACGATACGAAAACAAGGCAAAGTGCAAGAAGTAATGATAATATAATAGTTAAAACCTTGATTTTCATTGTAATTCTCCTTATTGTGCATACTGTCTATTAAATTATAATCCCTGCGAATTTGCAATGCAAATTTAATCCATCTCAACCAAAGGGAGAGATGGCATATCATCACAGCAAAGCCGTGTATATCA
>JAZNJK010000064.1:0-3642 GCA_045578005.1 Eubacteriales bacterium
CATTGCTTTCGCAATGGATAAAAAACGACGAGTTAAAAACTCGTCGTTTTTGGTGCGGGTGACAGGGGTTGAACGTGCACGTGTTAAGACTAGATCCTAAGTCTAGCACGTCTGCCAATTCCGCCACACCCGCATATTTAACTACTATATAATACACTATTTTTTTTACTTTGTCAAGGGAAAATAAATAAAAAATTCGCATATATTAAATATATTACTAAAATCAATCAAAAAGTCTTCAAAACCTTGACAAAATTCTAAAAAGTAGTATAATAAAATATAATAGATTATTTTTACCTTGCTTATGATAAAAGGAGAAAAACGAATGAATATAATCATTGTCGGCTGTGGACGAGTTGGCGAAACACTCGCAGAAAAACTTAACGGCGACGGAAATAATGTCACAATAATTGATATGTCCGCTACAAAAGTTAAAAACATAGCCAATAAATACGATATCATGGGAATTGTGGGTAATGGCGCAACACACAGCGTTCAACTTGAAGCGGGAATTGACACCGCCGATCTTCTAATTGCCGTTACCAACTCGGATGAATTAAATCTCCTTTGTTGTATGGTCGCGAAGAAAACGGGCAACTGCCAAACAATAGCGAGAGTAAAAAATCCGGATTATAGTTCCGAAGCGCCTTTTTTGAAGGATGAACTCGGTCTTGCAATGGTAATCAATCCTGAATATGCGTCGGCACAGGAAATAGCAAGAGTTTTAAAATTCCCATCGGCAATAAAAATCGAAACATTTGCAAAGGGAAGAGTTGAACTCATAAAATTTAAACTCCCCAAAGATAGCCGTATTGTCGGTATGTCCGTCAAGGAAGTGATTATGAAACTCAAATGCGATGTCCTCGTTTGCACGATTGAACGCGGAGACGATACTTACATCGCAAATGGTGACTTTGTATTCGAGGAAAAGGATATAATTTCGATAATCGCATCACATAAAAACGCAACCGATTTCTTTGATAAGATTGATTATAAAGGAAACACCATCAAAAACGCGATTGTTGTTGGTGGAAACCTAATTACGCACTACCTTTGCGACATTATGGAGTATTCGGGAATTTCTATGAAAATAATAGAAAAAGACCATGCACTTTGTGAAGAACTTTGCACGAAGTGGAAAAATGTCGATGTAATAAATGGAGATACAGCGGATAAAGAACTCTTGATGGAAGAGGGAATTGCTAATACCGATGCTTTCGTGGCTCTTTCAAATTTTGATGAGGAGAACATTGTCCTCTCACTCTTTGCGCAAAGCGCGGAAACAGGCAAAATCATCACTAAAATCAATAGAATTGACTATGATAATGTGCTTGACCGTCTTGAGCTTGATACAATAATCTCTCCAAAAAATGTGACCTCTGATATGATTTTGAGATATGTAAGAGCAACGCAAAACACCATCGGAAGCAATGTTGAGACGCTCTATAATATCATTCAAGATGAGGTAGAGGCTGCCGAATTTATCGTAAAGGACGACTCCGAAATTACAAATATCCCGCTTTGTGAGCTAAAGCTCAAATCAAATGTGCTTGTCGCTACGATTTTAAGAGACGGAAATGTAATTATCCCTCGCGGTAGCGATAAAATTCTCGTTGGAGACGCAGTCGTAATCGTATCAAAGCTTATGGCGCTCCACGACATAACCGATATTTTAAAATAATCTTTCAAGGGTGAAAAAATGAATTTTCAAATAATCAAGCGCACACTCGGTTGGATCTTGCTTTTTGAGGCGCTGTTCTTCTTAGTTCCGATAATCACCGCGCTCGTATACTGGGAAAAGGAAATATTTTCCTTCCTTGGAGTTATGCTTGTTTGCGTTGCTCTCGGAGTTCTATGCCTGCTCGGCAAGCCGAAAAACGAGTATATATATGCTAAAGAGGGATTTGTAATCGTTGCTCTTAGCTGGATTGTAATAAGTATTTTTGGAGCGCTTCCGTTCGTCTTTTCGGGTGCAATTCCATCGTTTATTGACGCGCTCTTTGAAACCGTATCGGGCTTTACAACAACAGGCGCAACCATAATCCCAACAGGCGAAAAGATCGCGGCACTGCCAAAATGTATGCTCATTTGGCGTAGCTTTACCCACTGGGTAGGCGGTATGGGAGTTTTGGTTCTCTTGATGGCATTCTTACCGCTTAGCGGAGCGAGAAATATGCACATTATGAGGGCAGAGAGCCCGGGACCAACTGTTGACAAGCTTGTGCCAAGGGTAAAGACAACCGCAGCAGTTCTGTATTCCATTTATTTCGTAATGACACTGATTCAATTTCTTTTCCTTCTTTTCGGAGGAATATCCGCGTTTGAATCACTTAATATCGCGTTTTCTACCGCAGGCACGGGCGGATTTTCAATCAGAGCCGACGGCTTTGGAGGCTACTCCTCATATATACAAATTGTTACTACTGTATTTATGATATTGTTCTCAATAAACTTTAACTCCTATTATCTCGTTCTAAGAGGCAAAATAAAGGATGCCTTCAATAGCGAGGTTAAGGTGTTTCTTGCAATAGTTTTAATAGCAGTAGGCGCAATTACAGTAAATGTCCTTCTTACCCCCTCTGAACTTTATGACTATTCGGTGGGCGAGGCAATAAAGCACTCCGCATTTAGCGTAGGCTCGGTAATTTCCACAACAGGCTTCACAACTGAAAACTTTGATTTGTGGCCGGCGCTTTCCAAAACAATTCTCGTTGTTTTAATGTTTATAGGCGCATGCGCGGGCTCAACGGGCGGCGGAATTAAGGTGTCAAGAATAGTGATACTGTTTAAGGGAATGCTTCACGAACTTAAAATGATGCTGCACCCCAAGCAGGTAAGAAAAATATCAATAGATAAGCGCCCCGTTGAAAACGAAACGGTAAGGACCGTAACCTTCTATCTGATCGCGTATATAATGGTTTATATCTTTTCGTTGCTTATAATATCTATAGATCATCCCGACCTTGAAACAAACTTTACGGCAGTTGCCGCAACGATAAATAATGTCGGACCGGGGCTTGGCGCAGTAGGACCGGCGGGCAACTTCGCTTTCTATTCAAATGTGTCAAAAATAGTCTTTATCTTTGATATGCTCATAGGAAGACTTGAAATTTTCCCAATGCTCCTCCTCTTTACCCCTGCAACTTGGAAAAAACAATAAATAAATGCCTTCAAACTTGATTTGAAGGCATTTTTAAATGCAAAATATCCTCGTATGAATAAAATGCGCAAAAAATGATATAAGAAGTAAATTTTTTGAAAGAATTTTATTGACAACAAAAAATCATTGTGATAAAATAAAAAGGTAATTTAATTACGAATTTATTTTAAGGGAAGGTGTTTACCAATGTTTAAAAATCAATATCTTAACGAACTCGTTGAAAGAGTTATCAAAAGAAACCCTAACGAGCCTGAATTCCACCAAACTGTAAAAGAAGTTTTGGAATCAATCGAACCTGTAATCGAAAAGCGCCCCGACTACATAACAAGTGGCGTTCTCGAAAGAATGGTTGAGCCTGAAAGAATCATTAAGTTCCGTGTTCCGTGGACTGATGATAAGGGCGTAGTTCAAGTAAACCGCGGTTATAGAATTCAGTTCAATAGCGCCATCGGTCCTTACAAGGGCGGTCTTCGTTTCCACCC
>JAZNJK010000065.1:0-10539 GCA_045578005.1 Eubacteriales bacterium
CCTATTGGCTATCACTCGCACCGAAAAAGTTCATTTTTTACAGTCGTGGCGGTGCGTCAACCGATGAAAGCGCCCTAAAAGTGCAAAACGAGGGCGATGTCAAGTGCGGATTTAACCTTCGTGTGCTTATGACTACAAGCGCAAATTTTTTGGAAATCAGAAAGGGCGATGAATTTATAAGGATAAATAAACCGCTCGACATTCTCGATACGGTAATTATCGACACATCATCGGGCAAAAAGGGTGTTTTCGTTCAAAAAGACGGCGCGGACGAGCCTATTTCACTAATCGAATATGTAAGTCCGAGTTCCACCTTCTTTGCGCTTGATGTAGGAAATAACAAAATTGATTTTACCGTTTCCGAGGGCGCATCACATATGACGCTTGAATATTCGCCCTGCTACGAAAGATAAGGGGGAAATATGGAAGTAAAACTTTTAAATGCGGACTTTACATTAAGCGCAGTTATCGACGCGCCCCGTGTTCTACGGTTCAGTGAGTGCTTTTACGATTCAGGTTCGCTCTATATGGAAGTCGGGTTTGAAAAATCAATCTATGAAAAGTTAAAACCGCCGTGTAGAATTCTTGTCGGTGACCTTATTTACAATGTTGAAAGACGATGGTTTGTCGATGATATAATAAGAGTTTACGGAGTCGGCATTTTCGATGAGTTCAAGCATAAAAGTATCGTAATGGGTGAGGAACTAACGGCAAGACCGAGCGAAATTTTAAATCACTATGCTCAAAAAATGGTGTTTGAGGGTGTAGATTACGAGGTTTTGTCTCTTCAAAGCGATGATGAGCGCGTGTATTCGGGTGTTGAGTGGTGTGAGTCGCTTTATGACATCATAACCCGCCTGTGCTTTGAATATTCAATCGGTTTTAGAATAGTTTACTCCTTTGACCTTGGCAAGATTAGATTTCACATTCTCGACGCAAGAGATAGGGCAAGTAATGAGGCAAGTGAACTGACATTTATATCGGATAGAATGGACACATATACCGACATGGAAACGGATTTTGACATAACGAACTATAAAAATAAACTTGAACTCATTTGGAAAATAAACTCACTTCACGAGGTGAAAACTTTCGTCTTTGACCGAGTTCCAAACGGAGAGGCGGATCGCACCCTCACCGATTATAAACACATAGTGGGTCAAACCGAAACGGAACTTAGAAACCTCTTTTATGCAAGGGCGCGTGAACTCTTTAAAACTTACCGAAAAAAGCATCAGTATAAGGTGAAATTAAGACAAGACCCCAAGCACCGTGTCGGCGATATTTGTTATGTTGAAAGCACCGCCCTTGGCGAAAAGGATTATGCGCTACTGACTGTGCGAGAGGTTGAAATTACCGATACATATGCCACGGAAACGCTTACATTAGAGGTGGAGTATGGAAGTTAAGAAGGAACTTTGTG
This sequence comes from Eubacteriales bacterium, assembly GCA_045578005.1. Lineage (GTDB taxonomy): Bacteria > Bacillota > Clostridia > Oscillospirales > CAG-272 > RGIG2000. The sequence continues at coordinate 1,424 of JAZNJK010000065.1, forward strand.
ACGAGAGAAGTAAGGAGATAAAAAGACGACTTGATAAACATGCGGACACAATTGATGCACTCAAAACCTGTTCGGTGAAACTTACCGAAATGGTGGAAATTCACAACGAGAGGCTAAAAGACCACGAAATAAGGCTTGATAGCCTCGAATCCCGCCCGTCAAGTGTCCTGTCAAAGATATTTGATGCGCTGATTTCGGCAGTAGTTGCAACGATCGTGTGCTTTTTTATGTAGAAAGAGAATTTAGGGATATGAAAGATTTTATGAAAAAACTGACAAGCAGGAAGTTATGGATAGCGATAATTGGCTTTGTGTCGGCACTTGGTGTAATTTTTGGCATTGAGGAGATAAAGATAGAGCAAATTTGCGCTCTTATCGGTGCGCTTGGCACTCTTGTTGCTTATATTTTTGCCGAGGCGATTACCGATACAAAGTGCCAAAAAAACGAAAAAACCTCACCCAGTGTCGAAAATGCCGAGGGTGAAGACGGCACACGGTGAGTGAAGTTGTTCTACGAACAGTGAAGTTTGCTTTGCAAGTGAAGAATGGTTATGTTTAGCCCATTTTATGCGTGATTTTGTGAACGGTGTCGATAATTTATTAAAAATAAATGGCAAAACTACTTTATTTTTCTCTTCGAGTGTGATAGAATATAAAAAATTGATATATTGAACTAAAAAGGCTTTTTAAAGGAAGGGAAATAAAATGGTAAAGGCGATAATTTTTGATTTAGACGGCACACTTTGTGACACGATAGACGATATTCGCACCGCTGTAAATGCGATGTTACAAAAACTTGGATATAAAACGAGAACTCGTGCCGAAATACTCAAATGTATCAACAATGGCGCAAAGGAACTTATCCGCCGTTCACTTCCCAAAGATGTGCAGAAGGTTGATTTTATCATAGATAGCGCACTTGAAGTTTACGCTATGGAATATGCTAAATGCTACTGCAAAAAGACAAAACCGTTCGACGGAATAAAGGCATTAGTTTCGGAACTCAAAAGCAGAGGATACAAACTTGCCGTTTTGTCAAATAAGCAAGATGATTTTGTTAAAACAATCGTTACCGAGATTTTCGGCAGAGGGATTTTCAATGTTGTTATGGGGAACAAGGATATGCCACCGAAACCAAATCCCGCCTCGGCTATTGCAATAGCGAAAAAACTCGGTGTTAAGGTTGACTCGTGCGTGGTAGTTGGCGATAGTGATGTTGATGTGCAAACCGCAATCAATGCTCAAATGCAAGTAATCGGAGTTAGTTGGGGATACCGTGAGGTAGAACTTCTTCGAGAAACGGGCGCACTCAATATTGCCGAATCACCATTTGACATAATAAAGATAATTGACAACTTCAATGAATAAAAAAAGGACTCGCAAGAGTCCTTTTTTTAGTCTTCAATTATAACACAGTTCACACTCATTGACCTTTTTGTGCATGCGTCAAGGGCTATAATTCCGTCATCGTAGAATGGAGCGAATTTATCGTTTACACCGTAGTCCGTGCCGTCATTGTGTAGCCATGCGTGTCCCCACGATGTGCGATAGTGTCCGCATACTATCGTTTTTCCGCTTGGCTCTTTAACTCCGCACTTCCAAGATGCCATTCCGTTGTGCCATCTTGCCCTTTCCCACTCTTTTCTATCAGCCAATCTCCAATCGGTTGAAAGTGGTGTATAAGTATACTCGCCCGAGCGATAAACCGTTTCGTGACAGGGAATCCAACCGTGGACAAATACATAGTTATCCGTTTCGAAATAGTCACGCATAGCGGGGATTATCTTTTTGATGTATGGCGAATTTCTCACGGTGTTGACAAACCTTTGCGGATAGCAGTCAAGGTCGTGCCTGTTCATTTTTGATAGGGTGAGTGCGGTTTTAAATGTTCCGTTTTGGTTATGGTGTGTGCATTCGATAGAGCCAGGGGCGAATAGGTAGCCTTGAAGGTTGTCAAGTAGGTCGAGCATTAAATCTTCATGATTTCCTTTTATGAGAATAACCTCGTCTTTATCAATAAGGTCGCAAACAAAGTCTTGCATTTTAAGAGTTTGCGCCCCCCTGTCAAAAAGGTCACCGCAAATTATCAACTTGTGTGGTTCTTTGTCCGCAAAATATCCTTTTTCGGTGAGTGCATCTATCATTCTATCATAATATCCATGCACATCTGCCACAACATAATATCTCATAGTTTTCTCCTTTGCCAGTTTCTCAAAATCAACAATTTCAACGGAAAAAGCGACACAGGGTCGCTAATTCTTTATGCCTGTCAGGCATTTACTTATTCATAAGAGGAAGGATTGCTGAGGCGCCCACGGGGTTGATGTATTTTTGACCTTGTTTTACATCGTAAGTCTTAAAGCCGACAATTACATCTGCCTCATCGGGAGAGGAAACAACCTCGCTCGCAACCATTTTGAAGAAGTCCTTTATGTTGATTATCTTTGTAATTTCAAGATATTCATCAACACGGACAGCACCTTGGACGCTTATGTGACGGTCGCTATCAAATGCGGTATTTAGCCAAACAATCTCTCGTTCTTTGATATCAATAGCGAAGAGATATGCGTAGGTTGTCGGTGCGTTTATAGCATAAGAACTTTCAACAGTTTTCGGCTCGAAAATCTCGCCACTGTCTTCATTATCTCTTATCATATATCCCGCACGGCATACGCACTTATCAAATGTGAGGTTGCTATATATATTGTTAGTTAGCACAACATAGCGAACATCGGGATACTTCTTTCTAAATGCGTCGATTTCGATGTCGAAAAACTCACTTCCGCCCTCGAAACCGCTTGTTTGGTCGCCCGAAAAGCAAATTGCCTCGGATTGATTACCATCAAAGTTCATCGTTCTCCACGAAAACTCAACAGGCTCAGCCCAGTCATCGTATTTCCAACCAAGCACGCTAAGGTCAATATCGTCAACCTTTTCCCAATAGGTAAATACGCGCACCTTCTTGCCGTCGGGAATTGCAAGACGAGAACCACGAGTCATAACACCGTAGCCGTCCTGTGCCATGCTTTCTTGAAGTGGAAGTGCGATTTTTTCAAGTCCGTCTTCGATGAAAACTTTACCGATTTGCTTTTTCGCATAGATGCTTTTTAAGTTATCCCAAAGAATGCCGAAAAGTTTCGCTTGTATTTGTGGCGAAATTTGACTCTTACGCGCAAGACATTCCTCGCCCGTTTCAGTATGAGTGTGAAAACGCTTGTGTTTTACAAACTTAAATAATCTTGCTTTACCGCCATCAAATCTTCCGTATTTCAAAAGAAGTTGAATGATGATAATGGGATTGTTCGTTTCCATATTTGAAAGGACATAATCAACATCGTTTTCGTCCTTGCATCTTGAAAGAATGTGGTCAAGGTGACGGAGAAGTGCGCCTGAACCTTTACCGTTAAGGAGTGTGTCAACTGCGCCCTTTATATCGCCATTTGAGAGTGCGCCCTCAAAAGCGGAATATACACTCTTTTTCTTGCCGTAGCGAATTTCTTCCACAAATTCCTTTGCGAAATCGCTTGTCGGTTTGTAGTGAATTTGGTGCAAAAGTCCCTTCCAAATCGCTCTTTTTTCGAGGCATTCGGTAAAATCAACTCTATTTGCGAGTTTTTCGTCGAGGATTTTTGAAATAAGTTTTTTATGCTTGTTTTTAAGGCGTAAATCGAAAATGCTCTTTCCCGCCTTGCCGTTTTCCTCGTCGACAATTCTTTCAACAAGTGCAACAACATCGTTAAGGCTGATAAGGTGCGCAAAATCACGCTCAGGAATGTTCAAAATGAGCGCAAAAGCGGTTTCCTTGCAAGCGCAAGTGTCGATTTTTGGCTCATATTCCAAAGCATAAGCGCAAACAACCTCTTCTTGTTGTGTGTTAAGTGGGCGAGTGCTTTTGAGATAACCCTCAAATGACTCATCAAGCAAAGCCTTCGCCTCTTCCTTGGTGATAACCTTGAATTCACGAAGGTCCCTTTCCTCTAAAAGTGCCGCTCTCTCAACCGCACTTTCAAACATTGAGCGACCCTGTGCGCTTGTAATTCCCGTCCCGTATGTAATTGCGTAGTGGAGAAGTTGGTCAAGGACTAAAAGTTGCTCATCGGTGCGGACAAGTTTCAAAACACTTTTCGGAAATCCGCAGTAAAATGCCTTCGGCACATTTGTTCCTATCATTTCTTCACAAAACGAAATCATCTCAAAAGATGCGTGTTCCATTCCCGAAACGATTTTTATGCCGAATTTAGAAGCGAGAGCAAATGATAACTCCGCTATGTGAGGTGTCGGCTCTTCGCCCATATTTACAAGTATTTTTTGTTTGAAAAAATGCTCTCTTAAATCTACTTTTTTCATAATGCTCTCCCTTTCTTATCTATGCCTGACGGGAATGGAACGAACCAGTTTTGGAACGGACAAAAGTCCCGTCTTCTGTGTTGAAATTTTTTGAAATTATAAATCGGTTTTAAGTAACCGCTAATATCTAAAAAAATAGCCAGAATACTGGCTATTTTTGTTTTGGTTTGTTAAGCACGGCACTATAAACTTATCTGGTTTTTGAAATAAGCACCATTAGACAAACCAAATGGTGCGATACACAGGCACTGCCCCTGTCAAAAAACTGTTTGTATCGCGTATATAATCAGTATATCAATTTTTTGTTCCGTTGTCAATAGACCTGCGGAATTTTTGTTCATAATCACGCACGGTCATACTTTGTCTTTCATAATTCTATTCTATGCCAAAATTTTCGAACTTGGTCACACTTTTGGTGACAGGAGCGATTGCACCTGTGGTGCATGAATTGTGCTATGCACATGAATTGCGATAAATCGCATGAATTGACCTTCGGTCATGAATTGGCTAACGCCATGAAGAAAATTGCTCGGGGAGAGAAGAGGCGATTATTACTGCACGAAGTCGGAGTTTGCGTGTCGAGGCTCTCGACTGCTCGGGGAGTGTATAAACAACTCCTACTAAATGAAGTCGGGGTTTGCCTCCCAAGGCACTTGGGCGGTCCGCACCGCCCGAGGCTCTCGGTTAAATGAATTTTTCTTTATATTCGGGGAAGTTATCGGAAATATCGGTTTCGGACACGACAAAATCAATATCTTTAAGGGTGCAAACGGTGTTTAGGTGAGGAGCGCCGATTTTTTGAGAATTTAGCAAAAGGACAGACTTTTTTGACTGCGCTATCATCGTTTTCGATATTTGATTTTCGGCGATTGAATTATCGGTAAGTTTTCCGTCGGGAGTTAGCGAGGAAACGGAGAAAAAGCAAATATCGGCATTGAATTTTCTTATAAATTCCTCGGCAAGAGTGCCGACATAAGCAAACGAGGTTTTTGATGCCTCACCGCCTGTTACGAAAGTTTTAATTCCCGTTTTTGCGAAAATAGCGGACGCTTTTGAACTGTTGGTAATAACAATTAGCGGACTTTTTATATCCAAAATTTTCAAAAGTTGTAAGCACGAAGACGAGCCATCAACCATAACCGTATCTGACTCGTGTATCAAATCAAGACATTTTTTCGCAATATTGTCTTTTTCCAAAACGAATTCCTTCTCGCGCACTTCCTGTAAAGTTCCCTCTAATGCAGTAGCATTATAGATTGCACCGCCCGTGGTTCGAATAATCTTGCCCGAGGTGGCGAGCGCTTTAAGGTCGCGCCTCATAGTCGGTGCGCTTACAAAGAGTTTTGCGCAAAGTTCATCAATGCTTGCCTCTCGGTTTTGGCGTAAATAATCGAGTATTATGTTTTCTCTATCCTTAAATGACATTTTGACCTCTTTTTTATATATTTGATTGCGCATTGTCAACGCATAATCATAAATTGAGCGATTTGCTCAAAAATCCACGCATAGTTGACAATTTTGCTCAAAAGTATTATAACATAAGTATAGAATAAAAATCAAGAAGTGTTTGTATTTTTTAAAAAAATGATATAATCACAAAAATTTTGATTAATTTGCTCAATGTTTTTAGAAGGAGAAAAAATATGAAAAAGAGAATTTTTAGCTTTATTTTGGCGCTTGCTCTTGCTTTGGGAATGCTTCCGCTTTCCGCTTTTGCACAACAGAGCGAGCAGGATACAAGCGCACTTGCCGATGAGGGGGTTACACTTACAAATGGCGACTACTCCCTTACCGTGAATAAAACCCACTTTGAGGTTGGCGAGGACATCGTAGCTTCAGTCAAAGCGCCAAATCCGTCAAGCGACTGGATAGGCATTTATAGCGTTGATGGCATTAGCGCAATCTTGTGGGATTATGCTTCCACCACAGGCACGGACACATCGTTTAAGGTAAACGAAATGACTCAAAAGGGTGGGGCTTGGACTGGCTGGTATGACCTTCCCGAGGGCAGATATTTTATCCGACTTATGAAAAATGGCTCTTCTGATTTTGCAAACTCCGCATGCACAGTTCCTATTATAATCGGCACTCCCGATGTCGTTGAGGGCGATAGCTCGCTTATGTCCGTTGAAAAGACCGAGTTTTTGGTTGGCGAGCCGATAATGGTTAGCGCTGTCGGTGATGGCACGGACTGGGTAGGCTTTTACTATCCGGGAAATAGGCAAAACACAAAATATCACTACATTTCCGAGGCAAAGGGCGGTCCTGGCTCGGGCGTTAGTAAGGATGTAAGAAACGGTCAAAACTTTGGTGTTGGTGACTATATAATCCGTCTTATGCCAAATGACTCCGGCATCGGTAACGGTGGAAATCCAAACGCAAGCGCATATGTGCTTGTTTCAATAGTTGAAAGCTATGATGATGTATCAACCGCCGATAAATTCATCGTAGAGGCAAGCGAGGACCCTGAAGATCCCGATGTAGGTGGTGGTGGCGGAACAACCGAGCCTGAAGACCCCGAAAATCCTGATATAGGTGGCGGAACAACCGACCCCGAGGAAAAGACCCCGTATCTTACAACCGATAAAACTCAGTACGCCGTTGGCGAGAGCATTACCGTCACCGCAGGTGGCTGTGAGGACAATATGGCGTGGGTAGGCATTTACCCCGTTAGCGGTGGAAAATATATCTACTGGCACTATGTTGCCGAGTCACAGGGCGGACCCGGTGAGGGCGTGCCATGTGAGGTAAAAAATATCCCCGAGGGAAATTATTATGTTGCACTCATTCCAAACTATTCGGGTGACCTTTCAACCGCTGCTGCAAAGGTGGAAATCACCGTTAGCGGTGTGACCGATGGACCTCTTAGCGCAACCTATGAGCGCACAGGCGGTGACGGTAGCGCAGCGGGCGTTGTAACCGTAACACTCACACAGTCAACAGCAAATCGTGATGTCATTATGTTTTGGGCTGATGAAAACGGCAAGCTTGAGGGCTACGCTCCGCACGCAAAATTCAAGGCGAATGCTACAAGCGTTTCATATACCATCACCGATAGCGTGTTTATCCCAAGCGGAGCAACACGACTGCTCGTATATCTCCAAAACTCAACAAGCGGACTTTTGTCCGAGGACTTTATAAGCATTGACCTGCCCGAGGGCTCGGATATAGACATTTCGGGCGTTGCAGGCTCTAAGCTGTTTATCGTAAGTGATATTCATATGGGCAAGGGCGACGGAACGGTTAGCGCTATAAACTTCAAGAAAATGATAAGCGAGGCAATTGCGCTAAATCCAAGCGGAGTTCCTATTTGCATCGTAGGTGATATTGCCGATGCCGCACAAAAATCACAGTATGATGAAATGGTTACGCTTTATAATGAGGTCCTTTCGGCAAACGGCAAGACAGCAAGCGATTATCCTATGTATATCACGATAGGAAATCACGATTATAGCGCAGCAGGCTCGTTGTTCTTTGACTATATGATCCCCGTACCAAATGGCGAAAAGCCGACGGATACAAGCTATGATTTTTGGCTTGACGGATATCATCATATATTCCTCGGTAGCGACACGGGCTCAGGTCTTTACGCAACTTTGAATGAGGAAACACTTACTTGGCTTGATGAAAAGCTTGCCGAAAACAGAAACGAGGCAAGACCCGTATTTGTATATCTGCATCAATCAATTTATAACACCGTAGCAGGAAGCTTACCGGGCGAGGGCTGGAATGGAGTTAATAATGAAGAGGCACTTGTCGCTGTCCTCAAAAAATACCCCGAGGTTCTGCTTTTTAACGGACACTCTCACTGGGAAATGAACTCAAAGAGCAATATCTTTGAGGGAACTGAGGAGCTTCCTATTCACGCCTTTAACTGCGCATCAGTTAGCTATCTATGGACAGGATATAATACCATAACAGGCTCACATCTTGACGGTAGCCAAGGCTATATGGTTGAAATCTACGAGGGCAGGGTGCTTGTAAGAGGTCGTGACTTTGCAAATAGCGAGTGGCTACCAAGCGCGCAGTATTGCATAGAATTTGAGAGCGACTGTGAGCATGATTACGATGAAATCGAGATTGAATATGCAAACGGATTTGATAAAATGGGCAAAATCACCTTTAAATGCTCACTTTGTTCACTTGAAAAGAATGAAAGTTGCGAGAAAATGCTCACACCTATCGGTTATTCAATCAAACTTGACACCGAAAACGGTTATGGACTTAGCGGTGGATATGTCATCAATCAAAAACTCCGCGCACTCTACGAGAGCATAAATGAGGTGACACTTGACCTCGGCATTATCGTGCTTAACCCCGAGTATGTCCCAAGTAACAGTTTCATGGCAAACGGACTTATTACATCACCCGAGAGGGCGCTTCAAGTTAGCATTACCGAAACATCGGTGACAACTATAAACATTATGATTATGGGTATAGATGATGAGAAGGTGGACCTTGACCTCGTTATTTGCGCATATGTCCTTAAAAAGAAGAATGATGAAATTATAGATACATCATTCATTCAAGCCGAAACAAAAATGGCAGTTGAGGAATTTGTAAAAAATGACGCAACACTCTACTCCGTAAGTTATAATTCGGTTGCATCTAAACTAACACAATAACAAAAAAGACTCCCTCGGGAGTCTTTTTTGAATTCGGAGTTCGGAGTGCGGAATTCGGAATGAATTGTGCCTTTGGCACATGAATTGTCACTTTGTGACATGAATTGACCTACGGTCATGAAATTGTGCTTTGCACATGAATTGT
>JAZNJK010000066.1:0-14732 GCA_045578005.1 Eubacteriales bacterium
AGCCGCGTGCGGATGTGATAAACGCTGAAGGCATCTAAGCGTGAAGCACACCTCAAGATTAGATATCCCATCAACTTTAAGTTGAGTAAGGTCACTTGTAGACTACGAGTTTGATAGGTCGGAGGTGTAAGTGCAGTAATGTATTCAGCTGACCGATACTAATAGGCCGAAAGCTTGAACTACTTTGTTATTCAAAGTTGTTGAGTTCTATTGTCCTCATTTATTTCTTTATTTGGTTTTTAATGAACATTTTCGAAAAATACAAAATCAACAGCATCAACCGATGCTGTTTTTTATTTTATAAATTAAAAAGCAGGAGTGATTTATTGCAAAGCTTTTTTGCAATGCAATTTTGCTCCTGCTTTCATTGTTTTCTCTATATATTGAGAAAAGGTCTATTATGTTAAACAAATTTTAACCAAACGCAACACCAATTCCACCAAGCAAAGTGAACGCTCCAAGAACGATCAAATCACTTTTTTTAAGGCGTATGCTTCTTCGATAAATAATATAGAATAGTAAAGCACCTATAACACACCAAACATAAAACGATGTATCCAAAAGATAAAACCCGGTTATCGCAATAGGAATTAAGGTTTTGTAACCGAACCATGATTCCGAAATTCCACCTACACGCTCATATCTTTGTTTAATAAATGTGTAAACCGAACCGAAAATTGCTCCTATTCCCAATATAATCCAAAAAACATACACAATCGACCCAGGAATATTGGAAAACGATTTTCTATTGTCAATTAAATCTTTATAAAAATCTGTTATTAGAATTAGAGGATTGAATATTACGAACAAATCCGTGTTAACCTTGTCAAATATCTCAATAAATTTCCCCAAGGGTTCAAAAATCACACAAAAAATGAACGAATAAATCCCCACAAATATAAAACTATCAAATATCGTGTTTGCCTGAATAATAGCAAATGTTACAATTGAATAAATAGCCAACCCAAGAAGTAACGATACAAAGTATAAAGGAATGAGATAAACTAAATTAAAAGGTATAATATATAGGTATCTTATATATGGAATGTATCTTATTAATACACAAATCATCGAAAACGAATATGGAATAACAATTTTTATACTTCCAAGCAAATAATGAGCGAAGAATAATTTTCCGTGTCCAATCGGCAAGGATAAAGCTGTATCCAAGCATCTTTTATCCTTGAACTCCCTCCATTCCAAGAAAGGAATAGCAATAGATAAAACAAGTATTATCCATCCAAGTATGTAAATTTGAGAGCGACTGTATCCAGCGAGTGAAGGCTTAATCTCCGTTGCCCATAATGAAATAACTATACAAATAAAACTTAGGACTGTAATCAGTAAAATAGAATTCCTCAACCGGTATGAAAAATATTTTTTAAAGCTCATCATTGCCGTATCTCCTTGAAATCTCGTTTATAAATACTTCCTCAAAATCAACAGGTAAATTCTCAATTACCGCAGGATTAAGTGATGATATAAGTCGTGCTTGGATATCATTCGCATCCCCCTTGAAAATGGCACTAATAAACTTACCGCTACCCGATGAGTAAATCACGGGTAATCCGTTGAAAGGATTTTCGGGAATGTTGTCACTAAATCCAAGCATAAATTTACAGTAACTACCAACCTTTTCGGCAAGATTTCCAGAGCTATTTATAGATTTTTTGTCTATGATGGCATACATATCGCAAAAATCTTCAATTTCCTTCAAGGAATGACTTGAAATAATAACCGTGGAACCAAGCTCATCGACCAAACGGATAAGCTCATTTTTGACCGTCTTTTTACAAAGGGGATCAAGACCGTCAAAGGCTTCGTCAAGAAGTAAATATTTTGGTTCTATCGAAAGAGCAATAATTATATAAGCCTGTCTTCTCATACCCTTTGAAAATGTTCGGAGTGGTTTTGCTTGATTGATCCCAAATACATCAATCAGTCGATTATATGTATCTATATTAACATGGTATAAAGAGCTATACATATTAAAAATACTTTTTATTGTATCTTGATGTGAATAGTATGGATCATCAGGCAAAAAGAATATATCTTGTCTTACCTGTTCAAGTGAAGGGGAGAGCCCGTCAATTTCAATAGACCCCTTGTCGGGTGAGTAAACTCCGCAAAGAAGTCGTAAAAGTGTGCTTTTTCCGGCACCATTTATTCCTACAAGACCTAAAATAGTTCCGTCATCAATGCTCAAATTGATATCATTAAGTATCAATTCTTTATTAAAGTAATGAGAAACTCCCTGTATTTTAATCATTTTTCTTAAAAACCTCCTTCAAAATAGATATAAAATCATCGTAATCAACGCCTTGATTTTTGAAGTGAATTAAATTTCCCTTGCAGTCGGATAGAATTTTTTCTTTTTCATCAGAGGACTCTAATTTGACAAAAACGCCCTTTTTAGGTAGCGAGCAAATAAAGCCTCGGTCCTCAAGCAGAGAATATGCTCTTGCAACCGTGTTAGGATTTACGCCCATTTCCTGTGCCGCAATTCTTACAGAAGGGAGTTTGTCGCCCTTCTTCAAAATTCCTTTCAAAATATATTCCTCGTATTTTTCGGCAATTTCAAGATATATATCCTGCTTTCCGGAAAATTTCCAAGCCACACACTCACCACCAAACTGTATTAACTGTATTATTGTAATTGTATTATATCATGTGTAAATCGCTTTGTCAATATGTTTTGAATAAAAACAAAAGCCACGGAAAATCCGTAGCTTAAGATGTAATATTGTGTATTTGCGAAATTAAAGTAAAGAATTTATAATCTCGGTCATCTTATCAAGATTTTTTTCCATCTCGGAAACAAGCTTGAACTGTGTTCTTGTTCTATCAAGGTTGTGGTTTTCACGGCTTATTCTAAAATATGTGTCGCCGTTCAAATGGTCGGTAAGGAATCTCATACCGCACTCAAATGTAAGCATAATTGAAGCGTAAGGAAGCAATTCAATCTCCGTAGCGGTAAGCGAAGCACCACACTGTTCCATATATCCCTTAGCAAATGCCTTATATAAGTCAAGATCAAAATCTACCAAATCGAGATTTGGCTCATCTTCCGCCGCGTGTGTAGCGCCCGAGCGAATAGCGTCACCAAAGTCGTAAAGGTATGATCCTGGCATAACAGTATCAAGGTCAATTACAGCCACAGGTGCCTCTGTTTTGTTGTCAAAAAGCACATTGTTGAGTTTTGTATCGTTGTGAGTAACTCTAAGAGGAAGAGAACCGTCTTCAAGCCTTTTAACAAACATAGAAGTAAATTCTTTTCTCGCTCTAACAAACTGAATTTCATCGGCTACTTGCGAAGCCCTACCGGATTTATTCTCCTTAACCGCTACCTCAAAATCATTATATCTTGATGCAGTATTGTGAAAATTCTTTATCGTTTCAAAAAGGCAAGAGGCATCAAAATCGCTAAGGAAGTTGGCGAACTCTCCAAAAGCAACACCCGAAAGATAGAAATGCTCGGTTTTTTCCATTTTTTCAATGGTGAAAACATCGTCAATATAGTGATACATTCTATAAGCATCACCATCAACAAGTGTATATGCCAAACCATCTTTAGTTGTCAAAAATTTAATAGTTGAACGCAATGGATCGCGTCCGAGTTCAACACTCTTTTTTCTAATGTGTTCAGTAACGGCAACAATGTTGTTCATAAGACCGTCAACATTTTTGAAAATAGAAGTGTTTATTTTTTGAAGGCAGTAATCATCGCTATCAGTCTTTACTAAATAGGTTGAGTTTATATGTCCGTTACCGATAGTAACAGGCTCGCTAAACTTCATATCTCCCAAAAATGTCTTGATAGCAGTGCTTAAATTATTCATTAAAAGTTACCTCGTAGAGTATTTTTATATATTTTAGCATATATTTTACATAAAGTAAAGAATTTTATTGAAAAATTTTAAAATATGGTGTAAAATAGTAGTGTATGCGGAGGGATAAAAAATGATAACTAAAACTTTTGAAATCGCCAGTGGCGTTCGACTTAATTATATTCAAACCGACAAATTCAAAACGAACTATTTTTCGTTTAATTTTATAACATCAGTTAATAAGGAAAAAGCGCCGTATCATACAATGATACCGAGAATTCTCACTCACGGTAGCGCGACATATCCATCTCAATCCGAAATTGATAAAAGACTTCAATTTTTGTATTCGGGAACAATAGGCGTTCGAAATATGACCTCTGGAAAATTCCATATTTTCGGACTTATCGGCAATATGCTAAACGATAAATACACCCTTGGCACACCCGTCACCGATGAGATGATAAATCTCCTTAATGATGTCGTGTTCAATCCATACCTTGAAAACGGTGCGTTTAGCGAGGAATATACCGAAGATGAAAAACTTGAACTCATCGACCAAATAAATGCCGAAATAAATAATAAAACATCATATTCTCTTGACCGTTGCACCGAAATTATGTGCGAAAATGAAATTTTCTCAATAAAGAAAACAGGTCGAGTAGAAGATGTTGCCAAAATAACACCTAACTTGCTATATCAAGCATATAAAACCGCACTCGAAACATATAAAATCGAAATCTATGTTGTGGGAAATGTTGATATTGAAAAAATTGCTCATAAATTCAAAACACAGTTTGAAAAAATCAATCGCACTACCGAAAAAATCATTGATATCGAAATCGTTCGAAGCGCAAGCGAAGTCAAACGCATTATCGAAGTGCAAGATGTAAATCAAGGAAAACTTTGCATGGGATTTAGAACAGGCAAAACTATCGAGGACGGCAACTTCCATGTTGCGCAAATGTTCAACGAAATATACGGCTCATCTCCAACATCAAAACTCTTTGTTAATGTTAGAGAAAAGAAGAGCCTTTGTTACACATGTCGTTCTATGCTCACTCAAAAGAACGGAATAATGTTCGTTATCGCAGGAATTGAACCTACAAACAAGCAAGTTGCCGAGGACGCAATTTTAGAGCAACTTGACGAAATGAAAAATAAGAAAATTTCCGATACCGAACTTGAAAGTGCTAAAAAATCGCTCAAAAACGCCTATATGAATATCTATGATAGCCCTGCGGGAATGGAACTTTGGACACTTAACCGCGGTCTTTCGGGCAATTTTGATATTCCAAATGGCGAAGCGAAAAAACTTGACAGTGTAACAAAAGAGCAAATTTCCGAATTTGCAAGTGGCATTACCCTTGATACAGTTTATTTTTTGAAGGGAGAGGATGATAATGGCTAATATGATAGTTAAAGAAAGCAAATTGCTTGATGAAAAATATTATACATTCAATCATAAAACAGGACTTAAAGTCTATGTTTTCCCTAAAAAACTTACAACAGGATACGCTCTTTTTACAACAAAATACGGAGCAATAGATAACAAATTCAAACTCGAAGGCGAAAACGAGTTTACCTGTGTGCCGGACGGAATTGCTCACTTTTTGGAGCATAAAATGTTCGAGTGTGAAAACGGCGAGGATGCGTTTGAACTTTTTGCTAAAACGGGTGCAAGCGCAAATGCCTATACTTCAAACGACCGCACCTCATACCTTTTCTCGACAACCGACAATTTTTACGAAAGCCTCGAATATCTTCTTGATTTTGTTACCCACCCATATTTTACCGCCAAAACGGTAGAGAAGGAGCAGGGCATTATTGGTCAAGAACTTAGAATGTATGACGACCACGCAGGCGCTCGACTTGAAAAAGGACTTTTACAGGCTCTTTACGAGAAAAACAAGGTTCGTATTGATGTTGGTGGCACTATTGAATCAATCGCCGAAATTACCGCCGATATTCTTTATAAATGCTATAACACATTCTATAATCTTAACAATATGGCGCTTGTCGTTTGCGCAGATGTAGACCCCGATAAAATTGAGCAAATTTGCGATAAAATTCTAAAAGATGCACCGAAACAAAAAATCATTCGCGATTACGAATGCGATGACGAGCCGAAATCGGTTTATAAAAAGCGTAGTGTATGCTCCCTCTCGGTTGCAAAACCTATTTTCGCAATAGGAATTAAAAATAGCGACATCGCCATAGACCCTGACGAAAATTCAAAACAATTCTATGCAATGCAAATCCTTTCCGAAATGCTTTATTCGCGCTCGGGCGAACTCTATAATGAACTTTATTCAAAAAAACTAATTTCGCAAGATCTTGACTCGGCAGTAGAGCATAGTGCAAATTATTCATTTACTGTTGTTTCTTCCGAATCAAACGATCCCGAGGCGGTTTATGATTATTTTGTATCGTTTGTCGAAAGAACAAAACAAAAAGGACTTGATAAAGAAGCATTTGAACTCGCTAAACGCACGATCTATGCGGTAAATATCAAACTTTTTGACTCTACCGATGATATTGCCGAGGCTCTTATGACAACCTATCTTGAAGGTGGAGAACTTTTCGAAATTCCCGATATTATCGCATCAATCGACTATGATTATATTGTAGAACTCTTTAATAGCCAATATAACGAAGACTATTTCGCAATGTCAATCGTAAATCCCATAACCAAGGATAAGGAGGAATAATATGCCACTTAAAATACATTATATCTCCTTTCCGGGACTTGGTATTGGAGAAATGAAAATCAACACAAATATAATCGAAATAGGCAATTTCCGTATTCCGTGGTATGGTCTTATCATTATGACAGGTATCGTTTGCGCCTTCTTATATGTTTGGTTTCGTTTCAAAGAAAGCGGAATGAATACTGATGATGTTGTAGACCTTGCTTTGTTCGTTGTCCCATTTGGAGTCCTTGGAGCAAGACTCTACTATATTATATTCCGACTTGACTATTATGTCGTAACTACAAACGATAGTTTCTTTGAGAATTTAGCCGATTCTCTTGGAAGAATGGTAGCGGTTTGGAATGGTGGACTCGCAATTTATGGCGGAATTATCGCAGGTGGAATTGCAGGCGTGCTTGTCGCAAGACATAAAAAGATAAAAATCTTGACAATCCTCGATTTTCTTGCCCCTGGCGTTATGCTTGCACAGGCTATGGGAAGATGGGGAAACTTCTTTAATGCCGAGGCACACGGTGGACAAACCGATATCTTTTTAAGAATGGGAATAAGGCTCGAAACAAGCCTTAATACTTATTACTATCACCCAACCTTCCTCTATGAATCTCTATGGAATATTGTTGGTTTTATCGCAATATGGCTCATATTCGTAAAACTCACTAAAACAAGACATCTTTATAAATTCCACGGACAGGTGTTCTATACCTATATGACATGGTATGGCATTGGAAGATTTTGGGTTGAAGGACTGCGCACTGACAGTTTGTATCTTATCCCCGATGTTATAAGAGTATCACAACTCGTTGCAATTTTGTCAGCAATAGTTGGCATAGCCCTTATGACTTACAGTTTTATAAAACTGCGCAAAGGCGAGGAAAATATTCTCGTTCAAAGAAAACAGTAAAAGAGGTAAAATAAAATGGCTCAAATAATCAATGGAAAAGAAGTATCCGCTCAGGTAAGAGAGGAACTTAAAGAAAAAACTGCAAAATTAGTTGAAAAATACGGTATTCGCCCAGGTCTTGCGGTAATCATAGTTGGAGATGACCCTGCCTCAAAGGTATATGTAAATAATAAAGAAAAGGGTTGTGCCGAGGTCGGCTATTACTCCGAGGTTTATCGTTTGAGTGCAGAAACAACACAGGAAGAACTCATCGCCCTTGTTGAAAAACTTAATAACGATGATAAAATTCATGGTATTCTTTGTCAACTCCCACTTCCTAAACACCTTGACGAAAATGCGGTAATCCTTGCAATAAATCCCGAAAAAGATGTAGATGCTTTCCACCCCGTAAATGTTGGAAGAATAATGATAGGTGATTATAGTTTCTTGCCATGCACTCCCGCAGGAGTTATGAAACTTATTGAAAGCACAGGTACCGATATTTCGGGTAAAGAATGCGTTGTTATCGGTAGAAGTAATATAGTAGGCAAGCCACAGGCAATGCTCCTTCTACATAAGAACGGAACAGTTACAATTTGCCATTCAAGAACAAAAAATCTTGCCGAGGTAACAAAAAAAGCCGATATTCTCGTTGTAGCGATAGGTAAGGCTGATTTCGTTACAGGCGATATGGTAAAAGACGGTGCGGTAGTTATTGATGTAGGAATGAATAGAAAGGCTGATGGCAAACTCACAGGAGATGTTGATTTTGCTTCCGTTGAGCCAAAGGCATCTTTTATCACTCCCGTTCCCGGTGGCGTTGGACCTATGACAATTTCAATGCTTTTAACAAATACAATGACATCTTGCGAAAACACAATTAAGAAAAACGCAAAATAAAACGAGTGAGGTGAGAATATGTTGAGCGCAAGCGAAATGAAACAAATATCTAAAATGCTTGATACTCAAACAAAAAACGATTTGTTTTTGCAAATATGCTCAGCATATCTTAACGAATGCGAAACGCTTGTTACCCCCGAAATAATAAAAGACATCACCGTAGGGCAAAAATCAAGTGAGGAGCGTGCTTTTGCAAACTTTTTGGCAAATGTTTTTATCGAAGATGAAACACTTTTGCGTGAAATGTTAAACGAGTATTTTATCCCGTCAATAAAGCGCCTCGACCCCGAAACCTATAAAAACGATCCATATTTCAAAAACATTCCAATCGCTCAAAAGAAAATCGGCACATGGACACTCTCACATCAAACCTACGCACCATATGAGGGCTTTGTTAGAGACGATTATATATTAGATGGTGAGCGAGAAATATGCGCCCTCGGTTTTTTCGATACTGAATTTTCGTTTCCTACCGTCTTTGAAAACGGAGTAGAGTGGATGGCAATAAAGCCAAACGAAATTGAAACGATGAAAGAGCCGATAAATAAGGCAAACGGCAAGGTTGTCGCCTTCGGTCTTGGTCTTGGATATTTTGCCTATATGGCAAGTATAAAAGATGATGTTTCAAGCGTTACGGTAATTGAGCGAAGTAATGATGTAATATCCCTTTTCAAAAGCGAAATTTTACCCCATTTTTCTCATCCGGAAAAAATAAAAATCATTCAAAGCGACGCATTTGAATACGCAAAAAATCAAATGCCAAAGGAAGATTACGATTATGCGTTTGTCGATTTGTGGCGTGATGTTTCCGACGGAGTTGACCTTTATTCAAAAATGAAAAAACTTGAGCCATTCTCAAAGAAAACTCATTTTGAATACTGGATTGAAAAATCAATTCTTCTCACAGTTCGCAAAAAGATATTTAATGCGGTAATAGAGAGTATCGAAAACGGTAAAAACACCCTCTCGTATAACGAAATTTTGCAAAGACTTTCTTTCGATTATTTAAAAGAATTTGTAAAATTGTTCTAACAAAATAAAAAAAGACGCTGTATAGCGTCTTTTCTATTTTTGCCGTGTCGGAGCGATTCCAAACCTCTTTTTGTAAAGACGGTAGAAGGAAGAATAATCACGAAATCCGCATTCTTGACTTGCCTCAAAGGCACTCATACCGCCTAAAAACTTTTCTTGAAATAAAATCAACCGTTTAGAAAGAATGTAGTCATAAACCGATGTCCCCGAAATCCGTTTGAAAATTCTATTTATTTGCGAGGGACTTATGTGTATTGCGCTTGAAATACTTTTTAGAGAAAGTTCCGATAAAAGATTTTCATTTATGTAAGAAATTATCGCATCTCCAAGTTCGTTTTCAATTCTTGGATGCTTTATCTCTGAATTTGAAAATGCAATACCAATACTTGCCAAAAGGGAAGCGATGTTAATTGTTACCGCATCTTTTACACCGATTATAGGTGCTTCCTTGAACACTTTTTCAAACATTGAAATAGCGGACACATCAAGCGCTTGCGGTAAATAAAGATTTGCAGAGCCAAGGGCCCTGTTTGTATAAGGTGTTAATAGAGCAGGCGAGAAAGCGCTGAATAATTCGGGGCGAAAATTCAAAACATATCTTTCGTATTCTTCGCTTTCGTTTACAATGAGTTTGTGAGCCTCGCCCTTCCTCATAAGAAGCACCGCACCGGGCTTTAATTTGTATGTGCGTCCTTCAACAATGTATCCTACTTTTCCACGGACAAGACAAAAAAACTCATAACTGTCGTGAATGTGATAGTCAAAATGGTTGTCGACGGGATTTGTGTCAACGGAGTGACTTATCGAAAAATCATCACACTCAAACATATCAATTATAGCCATAAATACCCCCAAAAAAGTTATGTTACCACTATTTTAACACTATATGCGCAAAAATGCAATATAAAACGCACAAAAATACAATTCCATTGTAAAAATAATTATGTTAAAATAGAATTAACAATAAAAAAGAAGGAGTGTTTATTATGAAACTTACCTTTAGATGGTATGGCGAAAACGATCCCGTAACTCTTGAAAAAATAAGACAAATCCCTAAAATGAGCGGAATTGTTTCGGCTGTATATGATGTTAAACCCGGTGAGGTTTGGAGCGAAGATAGTATTTTGGCAATCAAAGAAAAGGCAAACGCAAACGGACTTGAATTTGAAGTGGTTGAAAGTGTGCCTGTGCCGGAAGAAATCAAATACGGCTCACCAAATGCACCGCAACTCATTGAAAACTACTGCGAGAATATAAGAAGACTTGCAAAGGCGGGAGTAAAGTGCATTTGCTATAACTTTATGCCTGTGTTTGATTGGTTAAGAAGTGAACTTGAACATCAAAACGAGGACGGCTCAAACTCCCTCGCATTCGTAGAGGAGCAAGTTTTGGCAATGAACCCCGAAAACAGTTCTTTGTCCCTTCCAGGCTGGGATGAAAGTTATACAAAGGACGAAATCCGTCGTCTTATCGCAATTTATAAGGAAATAGGAGAGGAAGGACTTTGGAAAAACCTTGAAGTTTTTCTTAAAAATGTAATTCCCGTTGCCAAAAGCGTTGGAGTCAATATGGCAATTCACCCCGATGATCCGCCGTGGGGAATTTTTGGGCTTCCAAGAATTATAACAAACGAGAAAAATATTGATAGATTTTTAAGTATAGTAGATGAGAAAGAAAACGGCATTACTCTTTGCACAGGCTCACTTGGAGCATCAAAGAATAACGACCTAATAAAAATGGCGAAAAAGTATGCAGGTCGCACTCATTTCCTTCACCTTCGCAATATAAAATTTACAAACGATAGAGATTTTTATGAGGTTGCTCACCCAACCGAATGCGGTTCACTTGATATGTTTGAAATAGTAAAATCCCTCGTTCAAAACGGATTTGATGGCTATGTCCGTCCCGACCACGGTAGAATGATTTGGGGCGAAACAGGTAAATACGGCTACGGACTTTTTGACCGCGCCCTTGGTGCTACCTACATAGCAGGACTTTTCGAGGGAATTGAAAAAATGATGGAGAAATAATATGGAAAAACTGTTGAAGTCAAGAAATATTCCCGATTTTTTCATAAAAAACGGCAAACGCATTGACCTTGACGCATGGGAAACTTATAAAGAAGAAGTAAAGGAACTTTTTCTTACCGAGGAGTATGGACATCTTCCCGAAAAACTTGTGCCAAGTGTCGAAACCGAGGAACAGGGTGTTGATTTTGCCGGCAAAGGCAAATGGGAAAGTGTGTTTTTCACCTTTGAAAATAACGGGAAAAAACACACCGTAAGGACTGAACTTATCTTGCCTAAAAACAAGACTGATGTGCCGTTGTTCCTATACATAAGTTTTTCACCTGATGTGCCAAATAAGTATCTTCCAATGGAAGAAATTTTGGATAACGGGTTTGGTGTTATGACATTCTATTATGAGAATGTAACAACCGATAATGGAGACTTTTCAAACGGACTTTACGGACTCTTTTCAAATGACGGACAAAGATGTGAGTTCGGTAAAATAAGCCTTTGGTCATATATGGCAAGTATTTGTATGGACTACCTTGAAACGCGAAAAGAAGTAAACTCAAAGTGCGTTGCCGTAGCAGGACATTCTCGCCTTGGCAAAACCGCAATTTTAACATCTGCACTTGATGATAGATTTATTCTCACATGCTCTAATAATAGCGGTTGCTGTGGCTCTGCCATTTCAAGAGGTAAAACCGAGAAAAACGAAACTATCGAGGCAATTACAAGAGTTTTCCCTTGGTGGTTTAGCGAAAAATTCTTAAAGTATGTATCGAACGAGAACGCACTGCCGTTTGACCAACATCTTCTAATGTCACTTATCGCACCAAGATACCTAATGATAGGCACAGCACTTGAAGATGTGTGGGCGGATAACGAGGGTCAACTCCTTTCGTGCAAACTTGCATCATATGTTTGGACTCTTTACGGCAAGCGTGGTTTTGTTGATAGCGAAAGCAATACATCTATCGACGGTGAAGTTTGCTATCATTTAAGAGATGGCACTCATTTTATGTCCCGATACGATTGGAATGTTTATATGAAAAAATTCAAAGCAATAATAGAGGAAAGAAAAGTATGAGTCTTAAAAATAAAGTAGCGGTAATAACAGGCGCAGGCGGAGTTCTATGCTCCGAATTTGCAAGAGCCCTCGCAAACGAAGGCGCAAAGGTCGTTCTTATCGGTTTGCACGAAGAAAATGTAAAAAGAGTAGCCGATGGAATCACAGAACAAGGTGGCATAGCACTTTATTATGCGTGCAATGTCCTTGATAAAAAATCAATAGAGAGTGTTCGTGATGATATTCTTTCTAAGTTTGGTAAATGTGATATTCTTATAAATGGTGCAGGCGGAAACAATCCAAGAGCAACAACTTATAACGAGTATTATAACGAGGGTGACGAAACACGCGAGGATGTAAAGACCTTCTTTAATATTTCAAGCGAGGACTTTGGCGCAGTATTCTCATTAAACCTTATGGGCACACTCTTGCCAAGCCAAGTTTTTGCCCCCGATATGTTAAACCGAGAGGGAGTTATTCTTAATGTGTCATCAATGAACGCATATAAACCTCTTACAAAAATCCCTGCATACAGTAGCGCAAAATCGGCAGTAACAAACCTTACCGAGTGGATGGCAGTCCACTTTGCCACAGCGGGAATTAGAGTAAATGCAATAGCCCCTGGTTTCTTTGTAACAAAGCAAAATAAAGATTTGCTCTTTGACAGTGAGGGCAACCCCACCCCAAGAAGCAATAAAATTCTAAACGCAACCCCAATGGGAAGATTTGGGAAACCCGAGGAACTTGTCGGCACACTTTTGTGGCTTTGCGATAACGAAAAATCGGGATTTGTTACAGGAATTTGTGTTCCCGTTGATGGCGGATTTTCCGCATATTCAGGAGTTTAATTTAACTTATTATTGAAAGGTGGATTATTATGAAATTATGTGCATTCGCCGATGAGGCAAGCGTTGATTTGCAAGGTCAAATCGAGGCTTTAAAAAGAAACAATATATCACTTCTTGAAATTCGCGGAGTAGATGGCGAAAATATTAAGGATATATCTTATAATAAGATAAAGGAAATCAAAAAATCCCTTGATGCAAACGGAATTTCGGTTTGGTCAATCGGCTCACCCGTTGGAAAGAACAATCCAAACGATAATTTTGACGCCCAACTTGATACATTCAAGCGCCTATGCGAATATGCCGAAATTTTAGAGGCAACAAGAATTAGAATGTTCAGTTTCTACTCAAAAAATGAGGACGAAGTTTTCAAAAGACTTGACTCGTTTTGCAGTGTAGCCCCAAAGGGAATAGTTATGTGCCACGAAAACGAAAAAGGCATTTTTGGAGACGACTTTGCCTCTTGCGTTAAAATTCACGAAAAATTCCCACAAATAAAGGCGGTTTTTGACCCTGCCAACTTTGTTCAATGCGATGTCAACACCCTTGAAGCATGGGAAAAACTTGAAAAATATGTTGATTATATGCATGTAAAAGATGCTTTGGCTAACAAAACAGTTGTCCGTGCGGGATACGGTATAGGTAATGTTCAAAAAATTATCGAGTCATATGCAAAAAACGGTGGCGAAGTGTTGACACTTGAACCACACCTTATGGAATTTAAAGGGCTTTCGGAACTTGAAAATGGTGAGAGCCTTGCAAATATCCCTGTATATACCGATACAAATGTTGCATTTGATGCAGGAGTTAGCGCACTTAAAGAAATTTTGGATAAATTAAATTTGAGGTATTAATATGAAAATAGGAGCACAGTTTTACACATTAAGAGACCACGCTACAAATCTTGATGATTTTGCGGAGTCACTCAAAAAAGTAGCGGACATCGGTTATACCGAGGTTCAAATATCAGGAGTTTGCAAGTATGAGCCTGAATGGTTGAAAGAGCAACTTGATAAAAACGGACTCAAATGCGTTCTTACCCACTGGGGCGTTGATGACATTCGTGATAACCCCCTTGATGTAGTTAAAAAACACAGAGTTTTCGATTGTCCTCACATCGGTATCGGCTGTATGCCTGGCGGATTGGAACTTGGTGAAACTCACCTTGTAAGTTTTATCGAAAACTTTACCGAGCCGGCAAAAATTCTTTACGAAAACGGCGCAAAACTTTTCTATCATAATCACGATATGGAATTCCGCAAATGTGCTGACGGAGATATGATTATAAATAAAATTCTCGAAGCATTTCCAAAGGAACATCTTGGTATGACTTTTGATACATATTGGGCGGAATTCGCAGGACAAAGTGCAAGCGAATGGATTTCCAAAATGAAGGGAAGAGTCGAGTGTATTCACTTGAAGGATTTGAAAGTAAGTCGGATCGTAGCCATGTCGTTCT
>JAZNJK010000067.1:0-10322 GCA_045578005.1 Eubacteriales bacterium
CATGAATTGGCTAACGCCATAAAAATTTATCGAGGTGCGGTTTTATGCTAAATATAAAAATAATCGCCACAGGGGATTTAAAGGAAAATTACCTTCGTGATGCGATAAAGGAATACCAAAAGCGCATTGGCGCTTGGGCAAAAATTGAGGAAATCGTTTTAAAAGAGGAAAGAATTAGCGAAAACCCCTCGCAAAACGAGATTGCAAAGGCGCTTGAAATTGAGGAAAAGCGCATTTTTGAAAAACTCTCGCCAAGATCATATGTAATTGCTATGTGTGTCGAGGGAAAAGGGCTTTCAAGCGAGGAACTCGCCTCGAAATTTGTCGAAATAACAAATGCAGGTTCAAGCGAAATCGTGTTTATAATCGGCTCATCATACGGTCTTTCCCCACAAGTAAAGGCTCGTGCCGATTTTAAACTCTCGGTGTCAAAACTCACATTCCCCCACCAACTTTTGAGGGTAATTTTGCACGAAACGATATATAGGACACTTACCATCATAAACAATACACGATATCACAAATGAGGCTCAATAAACTTCGTTCTTTGTTGTTGCTCCTCAATAGCGACCTTGACGCACGGTTAAGTGCGCCTGCGCCCGCTATTTGCGGTGCGCCTAAAACAACTCGTTTCTTGACCCTCATTACATGAGGACTGATAAACTATATAAGTATAGAGATAGTTTGATTTCTTTTTTGCTTCTTTTTTCTTTTTCCAAAGAAAAAAGAAAGATATAATGAGGAGAGAACAAAGTATGGCTAAAACAAAGATAGCGGTAATAGGCGCAGGACATGCGGGAGTTGAGGCAGCGCTTGCCTCGGCAAGAATGGGGCTTGACACAGTCCTTTTCACGATGTCGCTCGATGCTATTGCGAATATGCCTTGCAACCCGTCAATTGGCGGAACGGCAAAGGGGCATCTTGTATACGAAATAGACGCACTTGGCGGTCAAATGGGCGCAAGTTCCGACCTTGTCACTCTCCAAGCAAGGACACTCAATCTTGGCAAGGGCGCAGCGGTGTATTCAAAGCGCATTCAAGCGGATAGAATGAGATACCGTTCCATTATGAAAAGCGTGCTTGAAAACACAAAAAATCTTCGCATCGTTCAAGCCGAAATTGTCGATTTAGAGACACGCTTTGAGGGCGAAAACAAGAAAATTAGCGCAGTTATCACCAAACTCGGTGAAAGATACGAGGTTGAGTGTGCGATCTTATGCACAGGAACATTTTTAAATGGCACTATTCACACAGGTTCAGTTTGCTATACATCAGGTCCTGACTCACTGAATGCAGCGGTAGGTCTTACCGAGGCACTTGAACGCGAGGGCATAACAATGATGCGCTTTAAAACGGGAACACCTGCACGAATTCATGCCGACTCAATAGACTACTCAAAACTTGAAATTCAGTTGGGGGACGAGGACGCATTTCCGTTCTCTTGGCGCACAAACGAGGAAGAGTATAAAAAGAGTGAGCAAATTCCGTGCCATATAGTTTATACAAACGCAAACACACATAAAATCATCAAAGATAACATAAAACGCTCCGCCCTGTATTCGGGAAACATACACGGAACAGGTCCGAGATACTGTCCGTCAATAGAGGATAAAATCGTTCGTTTTGCCGATAAGGAAAGACATCAGTTGTTTGTTGAGCCGATGGGAAGCGGGACAAAAGAAATGTATCTTCAAGGCTTTTCGACCTCTATGCCGATTGATGTGCAAGAGGAAATGGTTCATTCGCTTGTCGGATTTGAAAACGCACAAATTATGCGCTATGCCTATGCAATAGAGTATGATTGCACCGACCCACAGGAACTTCTTCCCACACTTGAATATAAGAAAATTTCGGGTCTTTACGGTGCAGGACAGTTTAATGGCACATCGGGATATGAGGAAGCGGGCGCACAAGGACTTGTTGCGGGAATTAACGCATCACTCAAACTCCTTGGAAAAGAGCCACTTATTTTGCCACGTTCATCATCGTATATTGGCACACTCATTGATGACCTTGTAACAAAGGGAACAAACGAGCCTTATAGAATGATGACCTCTCGCTCGGAATTCCGCTTACTTTTAAGACAAGATAATGCCGACTACCGCCTAACACCTATCGGTCGTGAGGTTGGACTTGTCAGCGATGAACAGTGGGAATTTTACACCAAAAAGAGAGAGGCGGTTGAGAGGGAAATTGAGAGGGTGCGTCACACTATAATTCGCCCAAGTGAAGAACTAAATTACGACCTTGAAGCGCTTGGCACATCACCGATTAGTGTTCCAACACCGCTTTATGACCTACTAAAAAGACCGCAACTCGATTATGAAAATCTTGCAAAATTCGACACATCTCGTCCCGAAATTGCAAAATCGGTGGAATTTGTCGCACAAACCGAGATAAAATATGAGGGATATGTGAAAAAGCAACTTCAAGAGGTTGAAAGGGGCGCAAAAATGGAGAAAAAGGCTCTGCCAAGCGACCTTGATTATACAACGATAAAGGGACTTCGCATTGAGGCGCAACAAAAACTCAATAAAGTCCGTCCGCTAACCCTCGGTCAAGCATCACGCATTAGCGGTGTTAGCCCTGCGGATATTAGCGTGTTACTTATCTACCTTGGCGAGTAGCATAATGCTCCGCTCGGAAAATCACGCATATCGACAAAAGAAAAACAATGGCAAGAATAGAAGGATTTTCCCCTTTTACTCTTGCCCTTTCTGTTTGGACTTTTGTCACAGTTTTGTGACAAGTGAAAAATCCTGTCAAATCCTGTTGACAAACGATTTTAAGGTGTGGTAGAATATTATCACAAGAAAAATCAGATAAGATTAAAATAAATTGACATATAAAGGAGAAAACAAATGGAGATTAAAGACTTTCTAAACGAGAATGAAACCGATATGTTCGCTATCGCTCTTGAAAAGGAAATGCGTGCTGTTGAGGTTATTAACACCGTTGTCGCTCAAAGTAATGTTAGTGATGAGCAAAAGGCACTTCTCAACTCATTCAAAGTTCTTCTTGAACAAGCGATTGAGGAAAAGGATTTGACTTTTTATGAGGGCGCAAAAGACACCATTGAGGAAATTATCGGCAAGGAAAACGATGAAGAGTTTGATATTTCAAACCTTGATGAAGTTAGCGCACATGCGTTTAACCCCATTCTTAAAGATGATGAAGATGTCGCAAAAGCGGCAACAAGCATTCACGCATATTTGTTTATGTATAAAGGTGAAAAAGATGTGAAACTCTCGGCACTTATCTATAAGTTTATGAGAGATAACGGAATTGATGACCCTGTCGATGTATGGAAACCTATCGGACTTGGAAGAAAGAATTGGCACAACCTTATCACAAGATACGAAGATGAGGACGGCAAGCGTGCAAAGAAACTCACACTTCTTTATGTTGCAATCGCACTCCGTCTTAACATTGAGCAAACAAGAGAACTTCTTGAAAATCAGTTCCACCGCCTAACAAAGAGTAAACAGGACCTTATCTTCACATATCATATCGTGAATAGAGAAACCCCCGTTTCAAAAGAGGGCGACCACGCAATGATGGCAAAGAAGGAAATCGACCAAATCCGTGACGAACTCTACGACTACGGCCTCGAAGTCCTTTCAGTCAACTACGAATAATACTAATAAAAATGAAAAGAACATTTCGGTTTAGCGTGTTATCCTTAACGGAGAACACGCTAAAACTAAGTTTGCCCTTTGGGCAAGTGAAGTTATCTTCGATAGTGAAGTTCACTTCGTGAGTGAAGTTTCGCCTAACGGCGAAGTAATGGCAAACTTAACTTCACTGTGAGCCTGTGGCGAACAACTTCACTGTGTATAGCACAACTTCACTTTTGCGTCAGCAAAAACTTCACAAAGCAGAAAAAGAGAGTTAATGGCTAAAACCATTAACTCTCTTTTGTATTTTATCGCAAGTTTCGCATTTGTTTAGTCCGGATTGCTTATACACTCCCCGAGCAATACTCTTCATGGCGTTAGCCAATTCATGTTCGCCTGCGAACAATTCATGACCGTAGGTCAATTCATGTCACAAAGTGACAATTCATGTGCCAAAGGCACAATTCATTCCGCCCAAGTGCCTCCCGAGGCTCTCGGGCGACTTGTCCGTTTTGTCCGTTTTTTTGTGGTAAGATAGTAAGTGTCAAGGGGAGTGCAGACCTTGGCAAAGGAATTGGGCATTGGCAAAAGAGAGGCGAAACTCTTAAATTTGAGTCGCGAGGGGGTTTCGCAAATTGTCCGGAAAGGAGATAAGCGTGATTGATGAAAAGACAAAGGAAAAGTTAAAGCGCATACTTATAAGTATTGCCGTGGCGGACGCGTCAGAGGCGATAGCGATAGCGCAAAGCGGTGCAAACGGAAATGGGATAAAGATGAGCAAAAACCTGTCCCGTGCGATATCCTCAATGCGAGTCAAGAGTGACAAAGGTAGCGTTGATATCGACCTAAAACTCCTTGACAAGTTAAAAGCGATAGAACTTTACTTCAAACTGTGCGATGAAACAGGCGGTAGCGAGGGTGGGGACAACTCCTTGTTTGTCGAATACGGTTACACATCACCAAGTTTGCGAGATGAAGACTAAAATTCTTGCAATGAATGAGTCGTTTCGAGAGTCTAACAATACGAAAAAACGATACAGGGTAGAGTGTGGCTCGGCAGGAAGTGGAAAAAGCGTAAATGTCGCAAGGGACTTTATAATGAAACTTTCCGATATGAAATATAAGGGCGCAAACCTACTTTGCGTGAGAAAAACGGAAAATTCTCACCTTGATAGCACATATGCGGAACTTTGTCGGGCGGTGAGGGAGATTTTCGGTGCGGACTTTGCGAAATATTGGGAAATTTCACGCTCACCGTTAAGAATGAGTTGTAAAGTGACAGGTGCGCTTATTATGTTTCGAGGGACACGAGATGAGGAACAGCGAGAAAAACTGAAATCAATCCAAGCGGTGAACGGAAAAATCACTTGGGTATGGATAGAGGAAGCGACGGAACTTGACCCCGGTGACCTTGACATAATAGATGACCGTCTTCGTGGAGAACTTGAAAATCGTGAACTTTACTATCAAATTACTCTAACATTCAACCCCGTTAGTGCAAACCATTGGATTAAAAAGAGGTTTTTTGATAGATGTGATTCCGATGTGTTCACCAATCGCACAAACTACCTTCAAAACGCATTCATTGATGACGGATACCACCGTCGAATGTTGGCAAGAAAGGAACTCGACCCCGAGGGCTACCGAGTATACGGACTTGGCGAATGGGGAGAGAGCGAGGGACTTATTTTACCTCATTATACCGTTGCAAGTGTCGATAAAAGGGTAGAAATGTTCGATAGTGTATCGCTTGGACAGGACTTTGGATTTAACCACGCAAACTGTATCTTGACTGTTGGATTTCGTGACGGAAACATTTTCGTTATTGATGAACTTTATTCAAGGTTTAAAGACACACACGAAATCATTGACGAGGCAAATAAACGCCAAATCCCCAAAAATTTAACAATGTGGTGCGATAGCGCCGAACCCGATAGAATAAAATCGTGGAGAAAAGCGGGGTATCGCGCTCAGGGTGTGAAAAAAGAGCCGGGTAGCATTGGCGCGCAAATTGACTACCTAAAATCACACCGTTTAGTAATTGATCCAAGGTGCGAAAATCTCATTCGTGAAATTGGAGAATGGAAATGGAAGCGTGATCCTGTATCATCAAACTGGACCGATGAGCCTGTGTCGATAAATGACGACTGTATCGCCTCACTCAGATACGCAATAGAGGGTGAGCGCCGAGGTAGGCGAGTGGGAGCGATGTCAAAATCAAAATTCGGCTTGTAACGGGACTCCGCTTGACGAAAAAAAGAAAAAGAACAGGTGAAAAATGGATACTTTAAAAATCAAAGAGTTAATACAAGAATTTAACGAAGGCACGCTTCCCCGCCTTAGAATGCTAAAAGGCTACTACGATGGGCGACACGCAATTTTGCTTGATAAAAAGGAAGCGGGAAAGCCACAAAACAAAATAGTGAATAACTTTTGCAAAAACATCACCGATACAACCGTCGGCTATTTTATGGGAACACCGGTTAGTTACGATTCGGACGATAAGGACTTAATTTGCGAGATTTTGAAGATATACGACTATAACGATGAACAATTTGTAAATAGCCGTTTGTCAAAGGACCTTAGCGTTTACGGAATGGCGTGTGAAATGCTTTATCTTGATAAAGATAAGGAGATAAGAATTGTGCCGTGCGATGTTACGAGTGTAATTCCTGTGTGGTCGGATACGGTTGAAAAGGACCTTGTAGGTGCGATTAGAGTTGCAAAGGGCGAGAGCGAAACGGGTGCAAGAGTCGAGGTTTACGACGATAAGGAAGTAAATATTTACTCACTCGATGCGGGTGGAAATATGCGAAAAACAGACACATATCCGCATTATTTTGGTTCAGTTCCGCTAAATTTCTACTTTAATAACTCCGATGCGACAGGCGACTTTGAGTCGGTAATCACTCTTGTCGATGCTTATAATAAACTCCAAAGCGAAAGCGTGAACGACTTTGAACTTTTTGCGGACTCCTACCTTGCAATTACGGGTATGAGCGAAACGCAAAGTGAGGATATTGAGCGACTTCGTGAGAATAGAGTCCTTCTTCTTGATGAGGGCGGACATGCTGAATGGCTCGTTAAGAATGTGAATGACGGCTACATAGAAAACCTAAAAAGCCGAATTTCATCGGACATCTACCGCTTTTCGGGGTCGGTTGATATGACCGATGATACCGTGGGACAAAGCGCGTCGGGAATTGCGATAAAATACCGCCTTCTCAATTTTGAGAACAGGGTGAGCGGAACGGAAAGATTTTTCAAAAAGGGACTTTCAAGAAGAAACGAAATGATTTGCGCATTTTTGTCGTTGCTCGGCAAAGAATACGATTGGCGCAAGATAAAAATGACCTTTACGAGAAATATCCCCGAAAACCCAACCGATAGCGCAACATATGCCGAGAAGATGAGCAAAATCATCTCAAAGCGCACACTTCTTGAAAATCTTCCTATCGTCGATGATGTCGGTGGTGAACTTGAAAGGATAAAAAGCGAAAAAAACGATACATCACTCGATGTATCAAATAAAAACGGTGGTGAGGAGTAAAAATGGAAAACACAATGGAATTTGAAGAACAAATCGGTGCTACGCAAATGCAAAATTCAGATGAGCAAACACTCCAAGAGTTAGGGCAAAGCGGTGATGTGCAAATGCGGAATTCGGAATGCGGAATTCGGAGTGAAGACACGGACGAAAACGATGATGTGCAAATGCAAAATTCGGAATGCGGAGTGCGTATGTGCGAACACCCCGAGAACACGAGCCTTGGCGAAGTGCGATTGGCTGGTGGTAGCCATGCAGGGAGCGAAGCGAGTCGCAATGAAGAAAACTGCTTCGGGACGGATGGAAACGATGCCGACGGTTTAAAGGCGGAATCTGCCCCCCAAGGCTCTTGGGATAGTGCTTGGGAAGTCGAAATAGAAAAACAAAAACGCATTCAAGCCGAAAACAAGTTTGAGTGCCTACGCTACCTTGACGAAAAGGGGCTACCGCTTTCGCTAATTGATGTGATAGGTGAGGGCAGTCTTGAAAAGATGAAGGGTGCGGTTGACTCCCTACTTCAAATCATCACATCAAGAGTGCGTGACGAGGTAAAATCTCGACTTGTGAGTGTTACTCCGCCACCGTCAAAAATGATAAGCCCAAGTTATGCGGATTTTCAAAAAATGTCGCTTGGAGAAATGCAAAAGATTTATTCAACTAATAGAATGCTCTATAACGAACTAACACAAAAGAACAAAAAATAAACCAAAATTAGAAAGGAAAAACAAATGAACACAATTTACGAAAACGAAATTATTGAAAACAAAATGACAGACCTTCTTAACACCAAACTCGACGCAAGAGCGCTTATGACTCTTGATACATCACTCGTTGAAAACGCAGGTCTTAGAAAGGTGATTAACCGCTACACATACCAAGGAAGTGTAGAAAACCTTAACAAGGGCGAGAAAAACACCGTAAAAGGTAGCGTTTCTTTCGTGCCTGAATATTATGATGTTAAGAGATACCAACAAACCTTTGAGTATAACGATATGGACGCAATGGCTGACCCATACATCGTTGATGTTGCAATGCAAGGCGCAGTTGCTGAGATTGCAAACGAGATTAATAAGGAATACATCTCCGAAATTCTCAAAGTAAATACAAAGTTTGTTTATGATGATGTAATTACATATAACGACTTTGTTGACGCACTTGCGAAAATCGACTGCGAAGTAGAGCCTGACCTCTTTATCGTTATGGGTGCGGACATTCGCAAAGACATTCGCAAAGACCCTGACTTTGTTTCCGCAAAGCAAGGCGAAATCATTTATAGCGGACAATTCGGCACAATTTGTGGAATTCCCGTGCTTTTCTCAAAACTTCTTCCAAAAGACAGAGTAGTTATCACAAGCAAGGACGCAGTTCGTTTCTTCGTTAAGAAGAATGCAAGTGTTGAGCAAGCGCGCGATATCGAAACTAAGGATAACACCGTAGTTTATGAGCGTCACGGACTTATCGCCCTCGTTGACGATACAAAGAGTGTGCTTATCGGTAAAGCGCCAAAGAAGTTCAATTGGGAATATCAAGAAGAGGCATTTGGCGAAACCGTTCAAATTCTTCCTATTGCATACGCACCTTCTGAATACTGTAAGTATTTTTACAAGTTTGAAGATGTTGATTTCTTCGATGGCGACATTGTAGACCTTAGCACATGGGAAAAGATTGATATGAGCCAGTTTACAATTCCAAAGAAGGCAAAAGGCTCAATCGTTACAATCATCGAGGCTATGGAAGAAACCGGTGTTGTAAGCGGTTACGAAAAGTATATCTACTTAAAGGACTAATCATATGATGGAGATAATTTCAGATAGAGAAAAGACCGAGATAATCTCCTGCGTAAAAACCCTTCTCCTCATTAACAGTGAGGAGAAGGATAGCCTTTTGGAAACAATTCTCGAAGGTGCATATGCCTATGCGGTTGCTTATACGAGGGAAAAGATGGTCCCGAGTGCCATTCTTGTCCGTATGAGTGCGGAGGACTTTTGTCGCTCATTCGGGGTGAGTAAAAAGACACGAGGCGGGGTCAGTGAAGAGTATCTTGACGGATACTCCGAGCCTGTTATGACCGTCCTTACATCTATGAAAAGGTTAAGGAGCGTGTAATATGTTTGAGAGAGAAAAAAGACATTATCCCGTCTATCGCATAGATAGAGAAACGAGGGAAGCGCACGCCCTTTGCCTTGCAAGAGCATACATTTATTTCACAACCGACAGGCGAGATGAGGACAAAGACCACCTTTGCGTGTTTCTCAAAAAGACATATCGCGCCCTTTTTGACCCTTGCGATATTGCCGAGGGCGACATTGTCAGTTACGGGGGCGAAAAACTCCGTGTAATCAGTGTTGACAAATCGGGAGAGGAGTTTAGCGTTCACCTTGAAAGTGTGCAAATTATCGACACAGGTGCGTTCGTTTTAAAGGGGGATAACAATGTTTGATAAGATTATTGACAGGATAAAGGAGTGCACAGGAGTTTCGGTGCGTGACCGCCTTTGCGAGATGGATAAAAGCGAGGTCGTTTGCAAAATTTCACCGAAGAAATATGATTCGGGCATTTGCAGTAGCGTTTTGAACCTCACTTGCTCCGCTGTGACCTATGCCGAAGCGCTAATTTGCTTTGATAAAATTTGCACAGGACTTGATGCGCTCCCTATGGAAGATAATGAAATTCTTGAAATCTCTCTTGAAGGAACGGTTATAAAATACGATACCGTTTCGGGAATGGTGCGACTGCTCGGCAGTTTTGCGGTATATACGGAGGTGGCAACCGATGAAGATTGGTGACGGACATATGTTTCTTGACCTTGATTACGAGATAAAAACGGAGCGTTTTATCATCACAGGGTCAAACATTCGCCCTCAACTTGCATTTGATAAAGATGCGTTAAGGTTCAACATTTTGGGCGGAACAGCACTGCCAAGAGAGATGCTTATAGAGGGCTATATCACGGGCGATGTAGAGGAAAATCGCCGTTTGCTTTGCAAAATGTGTCAACCGTTTAAGACCTTATGGATTTATGACGGTGATTACCGAATGGAGATTACGATTTTAAAAACTCCCGAACTTAGCGATGAGCGAAAATATAGGGATAAACTCTTCCGTTTTTCATTAAAGGCTCTTTGCCTTAGCCCCTATTGGCAAGTCGGATCGTAGCC
>JAZNJK010000068.1:0-9404 GCA_045578005.1 Eubacteriales bacterium
TACGAATGTTGTTACAGTAGATGTACCGAACATAGCGCCTGAGCATGTAGCAACTGCGTCACAAATCATGATTTGACCATAGTTGTGTGGCTTGTTGTTTTCGTCAGAGAGAACTCTGTTACCACCACAGCAACCAACGATAGTTCCCATTGTGTCGAACATATCGATCATGCACATTGTGATAATAACCATGATTACTGTGAAGAGTGAGCCTGCTGGGAAGCCGGTCTTGAATGCGTCTGTGAATGAGAGGAATACTGAGTTTTCACCTGCGAAATATTCGCCGAAGTTTTCCCAGAATTTCCAACCACTCTTAAGAACTTCAAGATTGGTAACGCCCATAGGGATACCAACAACGGTAGCACCTATGATACCGAAGATGATTGAGCCTTTAACCTTAAGTTTATCAAGGATAGCAATAAGGAAAAGACCGATAAGAGCAACAGCAGCGGTTTTTGCAGCAGCAACTGCAGGAAGACCATTTCCGCTATTGATAACTTGTGTGTTGTTCCAGTTTGTGAAGTCAACGAAAGCAACTTGTGTGTAAGGGTTAGTTACGATGATACCAGCGTTTTGGAAACCGATGTAAGCGATAAACAAACCGATACCAACCGAGATAGCGCTACGAACTGCAACAGGCATACCGTCGAATACGAGTTCACGGAAAGTCTTGCCTTTAATCTTAATAAGAGAAAGAGCAAGGAAGATAAGACCTGAGATAAGCACCATCAAATATGCTTGTCCAATGGTGAAACGAACACCATAGGTGTCAGCCGCCCAAAGAGCGATAAGACCACCAAGCATTGAGTTAAGACCCATACCTGATGCTTGAGCAAGTGGCATTTTAGCAAGGAACGCCATAAGAAGTGTTCCAATGATTGCGCCAAGTGCTGTCGCGATGAATACTGATGGCCAGTAAGCCATGTCTGCACCAACGAGAATTTGCGCAGGGTTAACGGTCAAGATGTAAGCCATTGCAAGGAATGTTACGATACCGGCAACGATTTCAGTCTTGACGCTTGTTTGCTTCTCGACGGGATCATAGCCGAGAAGTTTTGCGAATTTGTTCATAAAAACCTCCTATTTGTTGTGCTTTTCTGCACATATTGTAACTTCATTATACCATATAAATATGGTAAATGCAATAATTTATGAAAATTTTATTAACTTAAAGTGATGGTTTTGTGAAAAACCCTTTGTCCAGTTGAAAAAACAAAAAATCCGCCATTAAGACGGATTTTTGTGAGTTTAAGGTTTATTACTTGTTTTCGTCGTCAACGAGTTCAAATTCAATCTCGTCGTCCTTTGCGTCCTCTTTATCTTCTTCCTTTGGGTTGCAAATTTCACAAGCGTCGTCCTCACAGTTAAATTCGTGAGTGTTTTCTTCAGCAGGATTGAATTCAATATGAATTACGCAGTGCTTCTTGAAGAGTTTGTAGAAAATTGCGAGCGCACCTGCAAGGGAAACAACAAGTCCCGAGAAAAATAGAAATACCTTTACAAAAGTCTTCATAGTTATACCTCCTAATATGTTAATAGAATTATTTACAATAACAGTATATCATAAAAAAATCCAAAATGCAACTACCAAAAATAAAATTTTACAAATATGTAATTGAATTTAAGATAATTATGTGCTAAAATATAATAGGAAATTCAGTTATTAAAGCAATTGTTAAATAAAATCAAACAAATAAGGAACAAAAATGAACAAAAAAATACTTGGTGTTGACTTTGGTGATGTGCGCACAGGTCTTGCACTTTCCGATATAATGGGATTTTTGGCAAGCGGTGCGGGAACAATAAAAGGCGGATTTGAAAAGACTGCCCACGCAGTGTGCGAGGTTGCTAAGGAAAACGATGTTTCAAAAATAGTGCTTGGGCATCCTATAAATATGAACGGCACTCTCGGTGAGCGTAGTGAAAAAATAAAGGCATTTGCACGAACACTTGAAGAACTTAGCGGTCTTGAAGTCGTGCTATATGATGAAAGACTCTCAACCGCAAATGCTCATCAAATTCTCAATATAACCAACACAAGGGGCGAAAAGAGGAAAAGCATAATTGATGAAATGTCGGCGTGCTTAATTCTTCAAAGTTACCTTGATAGAGAAAGAGCAAAAAAAGATAACTAACCTGAAAGGATAAATAATGGCAAAAAAAGATAAAAAATGCGCCCTTGACCCTCGCTGTAATAAAGTTGGCGGTCAAGCGGTTATTGAGGGCGTAATGATGAAAAACGGGGAAAAGACCGCACTCGCAACAAGATGTGATGACGGACGCGTAGATATCAAGCACGACACGGTTACCCCCATTAGAAAAAAGATAAAAATTCTCGGTATTCCGATTGTCCGCGGAGTTGTCGGTTTTATTGAATCAATGATTCTCTCGTTCAAAACAATGACCGCCTCGACCGAGGTGCTTGGTCTTGAAGAAGAGGAAAGCAAAAGCGAAAAGTGGCTTAAAAAACACCTCGGAATAAAACTCACCGATATAATTATGGTCCTCGGTGTAGTCCTCGGTGTAGTCCTTGCCCTTGCACTGTTTATGTATTTGCCATCATTCTTGGCAAGAGATGTTTTGGGCGGTATGATACTTTCACCAAACGGAATTAACTTAAACAAATACGCCCTTGCAGGAATTGAAGGTGGCGTTAAGATTTTAATTTTTGTAGCATACCTTCTTGTCGTATCGCTTATGAAGGACATTAGACGCGTATTTGAATATCACGGTGCGGAGCATAAGTCGATAGCGTGTTACGAAAAAGGGCTTGAACTCACTCCTGAAAACGCAAAAACTTGCACAAGATTTCACCCTCGTTGTGGCACATCATTTATGTTTGTAATGATACTTGTCGGCATCTTTGTAGGAATGTTCATTCCTGCCGAGTGGGATACATGGTTAAGAGCAATTACAAAACTTGCAACACTTCCTATCGTTATGGGACTTGGCTATGAATTCATTATGTTTGCAGGTAAACACGATAATTTTGTAACGAGAATTTTCTCTGCCCCCGGTCTTTGGATGCAAAGAATAACGACAAAAGAGCCAAGCGATGACCAACTTGCTATCGCAATTTGCGCAATTAAGGCATCTATGGAAGATGAATTTCCAAACTTCGATCCAAGCGAATATGCAATTCCTGTTGAAGAAAACTTGAAACACATCGCATTTACAGGGCTTAACGAAAAAGAGAAAAATGCGCTTATTGAAAAGTTAAATAAACGACTTGAAGATGAGAAAAATAAAGACCTTGAAGACGCACCCGTCGAGGACACGCTTGATGATAGCATGATAGATGAAAATTCACTTGAAGATCTTAAAAAATTAGATGGAGTAGATAACGATGACATTTGATGAGGTAGTAGAACGCCTTGAAAAAGCGGGGATTGAAGATCCCAAAGCCGAGGCGATTTCCATAATGAAAGAAATCGGAGTTACTTATGGCGAAATCGTGTTTTTCAGAGGTAAGGATTATCAAAGCAAGGAACTTTTGGAGATTGTGAAAAAACGCGCAAAGAGAATTCCGCTTCAATACGCAGTCGGTAAGGCTCATTTTATGCTTGATGACTTTATCGTGTCCCCCGATTGCCTAATCCCTCGCCCCGATACCGAAATTCTCGTTGAAAACGCAATAAAACTTCTCGATAGAGGAAGTGTCGTTGCCGATTACTGCACAGGCAGTGGTTGTATTGGTCTTTCTATACTTCGAGGAAAATGCACTATTGAAAAAATGTATTTCGTCGATATTTCCAAAAAGGCACTTAAAGTAGCCGAGGAAAATATCAAAGCACTCTCCCCGAGAGATGAGTGCATTGTGGTAAACGACGATGTTACAACATACAACCCACCCGAAAAACTTGATATGATAGTTGCCAACCCGCCATATATTTTAAGTGAGGATATTGATGACCTTAGCGAAGAGGTAAAAAAAGAGCCACGACTCGCCCTCGATGGTGGAAAAGACGGACTTGACATCATTCGCAAAATTATTGAAAGAGCGCCGAGTCAACTAAAAGAAAATGGCTTTATCCTTATCGAATTCGGCTTTGACCAAGGACACAAAATCAAAGAAATAATGGATAAAAATGTTCAAAACGGCACATATAAAGGCTACGAAATCCTAAAAGATTATGGCGGAAACGATAGAGTCCTTGTGGCTATGGTCTGACGGGCATGGTGTAATCACACAAATAAAACTTAATCATAAAATGGTATTGTTAAAACGACAATACCATTTTTGTTTTTGACTTTGCAAGGTGAATTTTTTATTAAAGGAGAAATTATGAAGGAAATTTGTGTTCTTTTCGGTGGAAAAAGCACCGAGTATGAGGTGTCACTTCGCAGTGCCACATTTGTTTTGTCCGTTATGGAAAAATTGCCCTATAAGATACATAAAATAGGAATTACAAAAGAAGGAAAATGGCTTCTTTTTAAGGGGGAAAAGAGCGAAATTGCAGAGGATAAATGGCACGAAAACCCCAAAAACGAGCCGATATGTGTCGATTTTTCGCAAAAAACATTCTTCACAAAAGATGAAATCATTTACCCCGATATCATCTTCCCCGTTATGCATGGAGAGGACGGTGAGGACGGACGGGTGCAAAGTGTTGCGGAACTGCTTGGCATTTCTCTTGTCGGTGTGGATTCCTTTTCGGCATCGCTTTGCATGGATAAGGAAAAATGCAAAATTATCGCACAGTCAAGCGCTATTCCCGTCACCCCCTATGTGGCGCTGAGGAAAAACGGCGAGGATAACGAAAAAATCATAGGTATGATAAAAACCGACATAAGAAGGGGCGTAGATGTGTTCGTAAAGCCGTCAAGGGGTGGCTCAAGCGTGGGAATTTCCCATGTTAGAGATGAGAGGTTGCTTGATTGCGCCATTGAAACCGCCTTTTCATTTTGCGACACCGTTCTTATCGAAAAAACAGTGAAAGGACACGAGTGCGAAGTTGCCATTTTGGAAAAAGACGGAGAACTCATAATTTCCGAGGTCGGTGAAATTTCCTACGAAGGCGACTTTTACGATTACGATGTGAAATACAAATCGAGTAGTGTCCGCTACGAAATTCCTGCCAAAATCCCCCAAGAAAGTCGCACCCTGTGTCAAAAATATGCCAAGGAAATCTTCCTTTTGCTCGGCTGTCGCTCTATGGCAAGGGTTGACTTCTTCGTCACCGAGCAGGGGCAGGTCTACTTCAACGAAATCAACGCAATTCCCGGCTTTACAAGTATAAGTATGTATCCTATGCTCATTTCACATATGGGCATTACCCATAGTGAACTGATTTCTACCCTTATCAAAAATGCGAGGTAATTTTTTCAAAACTGTTGAAAATAGGGCATTATTGTGCTAAAATCTATATAATGCCCGCAATACTATATATTATGTGAGGCAATATGATAAAATCTATTCTCGAAACCGCACTTGAAAGCGACACTCCCCCAAGTGTTAGCGTTGTTGGATACGGTGTGTCAAGTAAAGCGGTGATTGATTACTTTTTAAAAAGGGGCATTACCCCCACCGTGCGAGTGCCAAATCTTGTCCAAGATATCCCAAGCGAGTGGCAAAAGAGTGAAAATTACCTTGATACGAGTGAGGATTTTGTGTTTCGCTCCCCTGCTGTTCGCCCTGATAAAATAAAGCATATCGGCACACGGACAAGCGAAATCGAACTTGCCATAGCCCTAACCGAGGGATATAAAATCGGAGTTACAGGCTCTGACGGAAAGACGACAACATCAACTCTTATCTACAATATTTTGAGCCAAGATAAAAAATGCGCAACCCTGTGTGGAAATATCGGCAAAAGTGCGCTTGAAGTTGCCGAAATGTCAAGTGCGGACACATACACGGTTTGTGAACTTTCAAGTTTTCAACTTTTTGATATAAAACCAAAACTTGATACGGCAGTTATAACAAACATCACGCAAAACCACCTTGATTGGCATACCGATATGAATGAGTATGTGAGCGCAAAGAAAAATATATTAGCAAACGCAAAAAACATCGTGCTTGACTTTGATAGTGAGATATTAAGAAACATAGCAAATGACCTTTTTTGCAAGCAAATCACCTTTTTCTCATCACATACCCCCACTTTTTCAAGAGAAAACACTCATTTCGTGTTCGAAAATGAGGGTATAATATATTATGATAGAGAGCCGATAATCCCCGTTTGCGAAATCAAACTAAAAGGCGATTTCAATATAAAAAATGTCAAATGCGCAATTTCCGTGTGTGCGCCCATATGTTCTATCGACGCTATAAGAGAGCAGTGCCGTGCTTTTTCGGGCGTTAGCGCAAGAATGAGCGAGGTTGCAAAGCAAAAAGGAGTTACTTATATCGACTCCTCGATTGATACAACTCCCTCACGCACCGCATCAACAGTTAGTGCGTTTGAAAAATCAAAAACTATTCTCATTCTCGGTGGATATGATAAGAATTTAGACTATGAGTGTCTTGCCCACGCACTTGACGGAATAAAACTTGCCATCATATGCGGACAAAACAAAGACAAAATATATAGTGCGATAAAAACCACTTGCCAAACAAAAATGGTGGACTCTTTTGAAAGTGCGGTTAAAATTGCAAGAAGTGTTGCCCAAAGCGGTGATTTTATAATTTTATCTCCCGCCTCGGCAAGTTTTGATAAATTTAAAAACTACAAGGAAAAATCGGAAAAATTCAAGCAAATTGTAAAGGAAACGGAGCAAAACGATGAAGGACCTTTTGAATATGTTGAAGGAGTTGTGCGCCCTTGAATGTATCTCGGGAAGAGAGAGCGCGTGCGCACAGGACCTTATAAAAATCGTAGGCGAATACTTTGACTCGTCAAGAGTTGATAGTCTTGGAAGCGTTGTTTTCACTAAAAAATCAAATAAACCAAACGCCAAAAGAATGCTAATTGATGCCCATCTTGACGAAGTTGGAATGATGGTCTCTGAAATTCATGGTGGCGGATTTTTGAGCGTTGTTCCGTTAGGCGGTCTTGATACAAGAGTCCTTCCCGCAACGGAAGTTACAGTTTACGGTGAGGAAAAAGTTTACGGAGTTATTACCTCTATCCCCCCACACCTTAGCGGAAAAGACAACGATAGCGCACCCGATTTTGATAATATCTATGTCGATATCGGTGAGAATAACGATAAAATCCGTGTCGGTGATGTTGTGGGATTTAGAGAGGGTGTTACCGAAATGGCATTTAACCGTGTCGCCTCGAAAGGTTTCGATGACAAGTCGTGCGTGTGCGCCATTTTCGATATGATAAAAAACCTTGATGTTAAAAACCTCGCATACGACCTAATTGTCACAATTAGCGCCCAAGAGGAAAACGGCAAAAGCGGACCTCGGCAAATCGCATATGATGAAAAACCCGACCTTGCTATTGTTACCGATGTGAATTTTGCAAGCGGTGAGGGTATTGACCCAACCGAAAGCATTGAGATTGGCAAGGGGGCAAGTGTCGATATTTCCGCAATAACCGATAGAAAACTCACCAAAAATATAATGAAACTTCTTGAAGAAAAGAACATTGCATTTCAAAAGATTTGTGAGCCAAGGCGCACCGCAACAAATGCTGACGGTCTTGGTATAGCATATACAGGTGTTAAAACTGCGGTGCTTAGCATTCCGCTTGCATCAATGCATACACCAAGCGAGGTAGTTTGCCTTGATGATATAAAATCAATGTCCGAAATTCTTAATGCCATCGTATGCACGGAGGACCTTGTATGAGAGAAATGCTTGAAAAACTTTGTCTCGCATTCGGCCCAAGCGGATACGAAGATGAGGTTAGAGAAATAATAGAAAACGAAATCACAGGATTGAATATCGAAAATTCCGAAATTATGCGTGATAATCTTGGAGGAATTTATCTTCACATTAAAAACGAGGGCGCACCGAAACTGATGATAAATGCCCACATGGACGAAATCGGTTTTATGGTGACAGGAATTTCGGAGCGTGGAGAGATAAAGTTTGAGCGCGTTGGCGGTATTGACCCACTTTCACTTAGTGCAAAAAGAGTCGTGTCCGAGCGTGGAGTGCGTGGCGTTATCACCGCAACTCCAATCCATCTTTTGAGCGCCGATAAACGCAAAAAAGCGCCAAGCGTGTCCGAAATGTTCATTGATATTGGCGCAAGTAATAAGGAAGAGGCGCTCACCTTAACCGACATTGGCGAGTATTTTACATTTGATAGCGACTTCGTTTCACTCGGTAGCGATAAAGTAAAGGCGAAAGCGCTTGATGACCGTCACGGTTGCACCATAATGCTTGAAATTATAAGAAAAATGGCAAACGAGGGCAAAAAATCGCCATTCGACCTTTATTTTGCGTTTACCACAAGAGAGGAAGTTAGTTTTTCGGGCGCATTTTGTGCTACCGAAATTATAAAACCCGACTACGGGGTAGTTATAGAAAGCAAAGCCGTGCTTGATTTACCGAATGTTAGTGAGGACAAGAGTGTCGGCACACTCGGTGACGGAGGACTAATTTCCTATGCCGACGGTGCTTGCATAATGGACAGGGGACTTGTCGACTCGCTAATTCAAATATGCGAACAAAACGCCATAAAATATCAAATCAATCGCTCCGTATCGGGCGGAAACGATGCAAGCACAATTCAGCGTAGCGCATGCGGAACAAAGGTTGCACTCATATCTGCCCCCTCGCGCTATATACATTCATCATCAAGTGTTGTGAGCGTTAGCGATATGGAAAGTATAATGAAAACACTCTTTGCGTTTGTGACAAAGGAGAACTAAAATGAAGACACAGGAACTTTTGAAAAAACTTATGTTTGCCTCGGGCGTTAGCGGTCGTGAGGATAAGATAAGAGAGGCGATAAAAGAGGAAATTGCCCCCTACTGTGATGAAATTATCGTTGATGCCATCGGCAACTTAATCGCACATAAAAAGGGAAAAGGCAAGAAAATCTTAATTAGTGCGCATATGGATGAAATCGGTTACTTTGCCACACACATCACCGAGGGCGGATTTATAAAGGTCCATTCTGTCGGTGGAATTAACTACCTTTCAAGTGCGTATACCACCGTCGTTTCCGAGCGAGGTGTTTGCGGTATGATTGCCCCTTCAAATAAAGAAGGTGTGCCAAGTGCCGACAGTGTGTTTATTGACATTGGCGCAAAGGATAAGAAGAGCGCTTGTGAAAAGGTCAAAGTAGGTGACTTTTTCGTTCACACCCCAACACTTAAAAAATTAATGGGAACTCGCTACATCGGTCGTCCGATTGATAACCGTGCAGGTTGCTGTGCGCTAATTGAGGCGCTAAAACTTGTAGATAGCGAAAACGACCTCTATTTTGTTTGGACCGTTCAAGAGGAAGTCGGCTCAAAGGGAAGTCGGATCGTAGCCATGTCGTTCTGTGAGCCAAGGA
>JAZNJK010000069.1:0-13726 GCA_045578005.1 Eubacteriales bacterium
AGTCATATACGCACTTCGACCACCTATGACTAAGCCCGACACCTATAACCATGGTGCCGACTTAGTCAATTTTGTTTTTAAAGATAAAGAAAGGATAGAGTTTTTTGCTCTATCCTTTTTAGTTTTATTTTTTGTAGCCCCAGATGATTTCTGCTTCGCAATCTCCAAGCCACTCGTCAGCCCAACCATCCGGTTTGCTTTCCACTTCGCAATAAATTGTCGCAAGTGAGTCGCAGCCCTCAAAAACAGAATATCCTATTTCGACTACGGATTTTGGAATAATGATGCTTGCAAGAGAGGAACAGCATGAAAATGCATATTCTTCAATGACAATTACACTACTTGAGATTTCAACACTTTTTAGCACCTTGCAAGCTAAGAAGGCGTTGGCTTTAATCATCTTGATTGTGTCAGGGACGACTACGCTTTCTATCTCTTGATTATCACAACAATCGGATGAAAATGCAATGGTTGGGACATAGTTTATTCCTTTTGGAATGTATCCAAGATAGAAGGGCACACAAGCATCATAAAAAGAGATAAGGTTACTTTCAATCGTATTTAAAACATCTTCGATATTTCCTAATTCTTCAGCACGATTTAAAGCTGTTATAACAAGGCGCTTTACATATTCAGCTGAATTTCCTTTATAATCTTCCCATATGTAGTCAAGTGCGGTATAGAAATATCCCCAATCCACATACACTTCATCTATCAACTCAGGGTATTCCGCAAAAACAATTGATCTCTCAATTGCCTTTTCGATATTCTTGTTTTTGGAGCAATCGTCGCCAATGGTTTCGCATCCCGATACACCGACATAGTAGCATCCTTCCAAGTATATCATTAAAAGCTCTCGCATTGCGTGTTTTCTAATTTCATCATCCTTGTTGTTTGCGCGATTTAGCAGAATTTTTTCAACCACGCTTAAATCTATGTAAGAATGACAAGCTATCAATTCATTAAAATCGGAGGGACTTATCTTTTTCCAAATGGGTGCTTCGATATCAAACAAAAATTCTTCAATTCTTATATAAATTCCCTCACGAGGAGATGTGTCGGAGCATTCCAATACATATTTGTAATACTCTATCGCTTCGTCATATCTTTCCATATCGAGTAGCATATGGGAATAGTGTGCATTTGCATCACCCGAAAAATCATCTTCCCCTGCTATTTCGAG
This sequence comes from Eubacteriales bacterium, assembly GCA_045578005.1. Classification (GTDB taxonomy): domain Bacteria; phylum Bacillota; class Clostridia; order Oscillospirales; family CAG-272; genus RGIG2000. Next base: position 1,184 of record JAZNJK010000069.1, read on the forward strand.
ATACCACTCTTCTGCTTCTTCATATTTTCCATTATCGGCAAGAAAATCTGCAAGGTTAAGGATATCCCAATAGTTGCCACCTTCGGCTAACTTGCGAAGTTCGTTTTCCTTTTCGGTTAAGTTTTCCATTTTGTCCTCCTTAAAATTTTGTTTACATATTTATTATACCATATCCATTTATATTTGTAAATAAATTTCTGTCTTAAAAGCGCGACAGTTCATTTGCTATTAAAAATCCAAGTGTTCAAAATGTGTGAATTTTAAGTGTATTTTTGAAACGGATTTTATTATTTTTGATACTTGTTAAAGCATTTTCAGTTTCGAACTATTAAGCTTCTAGCTCTTTTATAACACGAAGCAGACCGTCTATCTCTTTTACCTCAAAAAAATGAGCACGCTCAAGCATTTTTTGTTCCGGTGAATGAAGACACATACAGCGCTTTCCGTCACGAGTATCAAAAAACATTGCATGTCCTCCGTCTTTATCAAATAGCATCTCGGTAGTATGTTTCCAAGGCCCTTTAATATTTCCATTTTGGGAAACGGCGCTTAAAACGACGTAGTTGTCATTCAAATACGGGGACCACGTAAGAAGTAATGAGCCGTCTGCCAACTTTTGTACGAAAGGCGCATCCGAGCCGTAACGCACGCAATTTTGACCACCAAGAACGTTGTGGTCGGGGGTTGCCTTGGAAATAGGAGATTCATTTGATGCGAAAACAACCCACGGCTCTCCAACAATTTGAGTAAGGTCAGCACTCAGTTGTGCTGCACAGATCTCACCAACATACGCACCCTCGTCTGCAACATAATTATCAGGCCAATCGTGTGAGTAGAATATGTAAGGAATATCGTCCTGAACAAACAATGTTCCGTCAATGCAGCTTTGCTCGTGCGGGGTTACTGCACACCCTGTCAACGGTTCAAAAGGACCAAGAGGACTGCTTGATTTCAAAATGTATGTTCCAAACATTTCATTTTTAGTTGGAAACGAAGCAAGCATATAGTATTTCCCGTTGTATTTATGCACTTCGGGTGCCCAGTTCGCCCCCGTATTCATATTGAATTTTGCTGAATCGAAGCATTGCCTTGGTTCACTCCAACAAACGAGGTCAGACGATTCGTAAACATCAAAGCCTCCAACGCATATGCCATAATTTTTGCCCCGTGTTCCATACATATAGTATCGTCCGTTTTCAAATATAACAAATGGGTCACGAATATGGATGTCGCAATTTTTCATATCACTGATACATACCTTTCTTCTTTGATTGATTAACTGATATTTTATTATATCATAAAAGCAACCGCTTGTGCGGTTGAAACGTCGCAAGACGTAGATTTTCAAGCTTTAGTGAAGAAAAGCCTTTTAGCCATCAATGAAATTGCCGCAATAATGCTTAGCATTTTTGATGTAAGGCAATTTTATTATATCATAAAATATTTTCTTATACAACCTCATTTGAGCAATTTATTTCTCTCATAACAGTAGTGTCATATTTCCAGCACATCTGCTAACTTTCAATCAAAAGAGTGCAACTTTAATTTTACTTTTTTGCACTCTTGAAATCTGTGTTTTTGCACCCTTAAAATGAAAATCCCAAATTTCAAAAAGTGATATTTTTGAGATCTTTTTGATATACAATTTTACATTTTTCTCAACCCTTTTGAAAATCCCTTTTCTTTGATTACTGCGATGCAATTTTTTGAGGGCTGACGATTGATTTCGTCAGCCTTTCGTTCACTCACACTCATTACGGTTTCATTTTTTCTTCAACTTGGCGATTTCTGCTTTCATTTGCACAATACCATTTTTTGAAAATTTATTTGCTTGCAATTTTCCGCTCAAATATCACTATTTTTTGACGAGTGAAAACAAAAAACAACAAGAGGGTGTTGTTCTTATCGGAGAAATAAAATAAGGCTATGGACATAGCCCAAGGTATTTATTAAACAAATGCGAAACTTGCGCAATAAAATACAGAAGAGAGTTAACGGTTTTAGCCATTAACTCTCTTTTTCTGCTTTGTGAAGTTTTTGCTGACGCAAAAGTGAAGTTGTGCAGACGCTTTGCATCAAGCACAGTGAAGTTGTTCGCCACAGGCTCACAGTGAAGTTAAGTTTGCCATCACTTCGCCGTAGGAGAAACTTCACTCACGAAGTGAACTTCACTATCGAAGATAACTTCACTTGCCCAAAGGGCAAACTTAGTTTTAGCGTGTTCTCCGTTAAGGATAACACGCTAAGAGGGGTTGAATTAATTATTTTTTGCTCCAATGATGATTTCCGCGCGCTCGACATTTATGCTATCCGAGTCGAGAAAATAGTTTACTCTATCGACAACGGATATTGAGAGTGTGTTTGTGCCGTTTTTAAGAAGGTTTTTATCAACATTTGCTTTGATTTCCAAAATGGGCGCGGGGTTTGAGTTTTGGCAATTGGCGGTATATATTAAGGGTTGTGGTGCGGGCCAAAAAACTTGCTCGTCTTTATACGAATAATTCTCCAAAAAGTCCTCTATTAGAGTTCCGTTTAAGAATATTTTGAATTTATCACACGAGGATTTTGCGTTGGTTATAACAAATCTCACCTCGACATTTCTATTACTAAAATCTCCGCACACATCAATTTTTATATCGAGTGGTGTTTCGTCATTTGGAATAGGTGCGGGAAGCGGGGCAAAAGTGTTATTTCCGCCACAGCCCGTCAAAAACGGATAACCGCCTCTTCTATCTACGGCAAATTTCAATTCCTTACTAAGCAAATTTTCATCACTAAAAAGATTGTAAAAATCACTGTAATCCCGTCCCAAACAATTAAGAATTTCTTCGGGGGGGAGCAATTTAGCAAGTTCTTCACTCGGTGCAGGTGCGAAGTTAAACGCAACGACTCCGTGTGCGCCCTTGCCTATCCAATTTGACAACATTCCACGGTAAAAATCGCTTGTTTGATTATGTTGTCCGTCTGCCAAATGCCATGCGTCCCAACAAGCATAGACCGAGGTATTTGTCCCTTCGGTGATTTTTTTGAACCAATCAATATCGGGGTTTACTGTCCTTGAACCGCCAACGACAAAGTCGACTGAGCCGTTTTTCGCCCATTTTTCAACATCGAAACCGTCCGCGTAGCAGGACTCTTTATTTTCGGGGAGTTTTGCGCCGACTGATACTTGGCGATTTAGTTTATTCATTGCGTCTTTTAGGTCGCTCATAAACTCTGTTGCGCATTCCCTATACTCCCACTGTTTACCGACAGGAAGGCACGGAAGGTGTCTTAAAAAGTCTACACAAATTCCGTCAAACGCATACTCGGTCATAATTTTTGTTATGTAACTAAGTTTAAATTCTCGAAGTCCTTTCGATGCCAAATTCCATAGTCCTTCTTGCCACCAAGTTTTGATAACCCAATCTTTATGGTTTTGCTTTATTTCGTTTCTTGATGTTTCAAGGTCTAACTCTACCTCGGAAAAACGGTGATGATAATATGCTTTAATTCCTCGTTTATGGCACTCATCTATGATGCGTCCCATAATGTTTATGCCTTTTTCTTGGAATTTTTTGTATATTTTGGTAGTGTTACAGGAGCTTTCAAGTGGGGTAAAACAGTGTTGTTCCCAAAAAATTGTATCTACCTTCACGCCCTTTTTATCAACACAATGAAAAAGCCATTCTATAAGTTTATCTTCGGGGATATTTGCAAGTTCTCCCATATAGGGGTCCATTTGAACTATAAACTTTGCCTGTTTCAATTTTTTGCTCCTTTTAGTTAATTTTTTTACAAATTGACTGTTTTATACTCTTGGCAACAATGTAATATATCAAACCGCAAATAAATAGCATTGCTGTTGCGAAAATCAGCACACCGGTATAGCCTACTGCGTTTTTAAGTGGTGTTATAAGCAAGGTTGCAATCGCTTGCGCTCCTGTAAAGATGAGCATACGAATAGAGGTATATGGACCGATTTGCTCCTCGGGGATAATTTCTGTAATGATGACAGGAATTGCGGTGTCGATAACGAAACGACTAAACGAGGCGAGTGTAAAACAACAAAAAAATCCGACAATCCCAAATTCAAGGGAAAACGGGAAACTCACACACGCGCCAATGGTGGCAAACAAAAGCAAGTTTTTAGTTGAGAATTTTTTATATGCAAACGCAAAAAACATATTGCCGACAAAGGTCGCTATTTGTAAAATAACATTCACATATGACGATGTTGTTTCATTTAAAATACTTGTGGAAATGGCGATTGTTGTGATTACATTAATTATTCCTACCGACAGTCCGCGTGTAAAGTTTGGAATTAGCAATATGTATGTGTTTTTATTTTTGAAGACTGAGATAATACTGTTTTTTTCGCTATCTTCCCTGCTTATTTCATCACTTTTCTCTCGCATAGACGCACAGACGATACTCGTTAGGATAAAGCACACTATTGCTATGACGAAGAAAACCGCCGTTGTTTTCATATACTGGAATTTCGATAAAAGAAGGGAGTAAACAAGTGACATCAAAAAGGACACTCCCCCTGCGATTGCCACACTAATTCCCGTCATTTTTCCGTAATCTTTCATATCAATCGTATAGTATGGCAAACAGTATGAAAGGATATTATAAAGTCCGACACCTACATATGATATACCTGCTACGACAAATACGGCAATAACATAACCGTGTTTTATAAGTTCCGGATTTATTGCGCCTATCAAAAACACGCCTGTTAGCAAGGCTAACGATAAATACGATATGCTTGTAATCGTTTTTACGCGCTTTATTTTTCCCGACAAAAATGTTAGAGCAAGCATCATTGCCACTTGCATAGTTTGCATTAATGAATTTAAAATGTAAACTTGCTCTGCTGTAAACCCTGCCTGTATTAGAAAGGTTTGCATTATTGCTCCGGTGCAAAATGTAAAACCTACATTATAAATCACCATATGAATACAATATTTCTTTATGTTCGACATATTTCCCTCAAATTGATAACGGAATTTTATTCTCGTTTCATTATAGCACGAAACATATTACATTTCAATACCATTACTCGCTTAATGTGTCGCAAATTTAGATTTTTAACACAAAAATGCAACACGGCTAATGGGTGTTGTCCTTATTGTAGAAATAAAATAAGGCTATGGGCATAGCCTGAGGTATTTGTTAAACAAATACGAAACTTGCGATAAAATACAGAAGAGAGTTAATGGTTTTAGCCATTAACTCTCTTTTTCTGCTTTGTGAAGTTTTTGCTGACGCAAAAGTGAAGTTGTGGAGACGCTTTGCATCAAGCACAGTGAAGTTGTTCGCCACAGGCTCACAGTGAAGTTAAGTTTGCCATCACTTCGCCGTAGGAGAAACTTCACTCACGAAGTGAACTTCACTATCGAAGATAACTTCACTTGCCAGAAGGGCAAACTTAGTTTTAGCGTGTTCTCCGTTAAGGATAACACGCTAACCCTGTGTTGCATTTTTTGAAAATTTTTAAAGTTTTACAATGATTTCTTTACCGATAACGGTGAGAAGTGTTCCAAGGTCACATTTTTCGTCCTTTGCGCCTGTAACGCTTGACACGGTGTTTACATTACGCAAAAGGATTTTTGCGTTGTTTGGTAGGTTATCAAACGAAAATCTCAACTCATCACCGTTTCTCTTACCGCAAACGGTAAACGCATATTCCGAGGACGATGTGTAGACGGTGCATTTAGCATTGTCTGTGAGATTGAACACATGGAGTGTGGTGTTTTTCTCATAATCGTAATCAGGCACGGTCACAGTGTCGCCTATGGGGAGAATGGTATTTTCTCTTACATAGAGAGGAAGTGAGAAGAAATCATAGTTATCGCTATACCATTTTTCACCATTTCGCTCCTCATTTGTTAAGAGGTGAGTCCATTTTCCTTTTGGCAAGTAGTAGTCCGCATCTCCGCTTTCGGTAAATACAGGGGAAACGAGCAAACTTTCACCGAGCATGTATTGAGTGTCAAGGGGAAGTGCGTTTTTATCGTTTTCAAATTCCAACGCCATCGCTCTCATAACAGGCACACCGAATTTGTTTGCCTCGATAGCCTTTGCGTAAATATATGGCATAAGGGAGCATTTAAGTTCGGCAAAATGTTTGGTTACGGCACACGCCTCTTCACCATTTTCTTCGCCTTCCTTGTTAAAGAGCCACGGAACTCTATATGAGGTATCTCCGTGAAGTCTTGAATGGGTAGATAAAAGACCGAATGCAACCCAACGCTTGAACAAATGGTGGGGGGCTGTGTTTGCAAATCCGCTTATATCGTGACTCCAAAAGCCAAATCCCGACATACAAAGGGAAAGACCGCCACGAAGGGACTCTGCCATTGACAAGTAGTCAGCCGTGCAGTCGCCTCCCCAGTGAACAGGGAATTTTTGACCGCCGACAGTTGCGCTTCTTGCAAAGAGGATTGCTTTGTTTTTACCCTTGCTCTCTTCAAGGAGTTCGAACACGCATTTGTTATAAAGATATGTATAGAAATTGTGCATACGAACGGAGTCAGAACCATCAAAATACGATACATCAGTGGGTATTCTTTCGCCAAAGTCGGTTTTGAAGCAATCAACTCCCATATCGACAAGGGCGCGAAGTTTGCTTTGATACCACTTATACGCATCGGGGTTTGTGAAGTCCACAAGTCCCATTCCCGATTGCCATCTGTCCCATTGCCATACATCGCCATTTGGTCGGTTTAAGAGGTAATTTTTCTCCATCGCCTCGGCAAAAAGAGGTGATTTTTGACCGATATATGGGTTAATCCATACGCAAATATGGAGATTTTTTTCTTTCATTCGTTTGAGCATTTGCGAAGGCTCGGGGAACATTGATTTATCCCATTCGAAGTTACACCACTCGTTTTCCTTCATCCAAAAACAGTCATAATGGAATACGCTAAGGGGGATTTTTCTATCTTTCATTCCGTCAACGAAACTTGTTACTGTTTTTTCATCGTATGAAGTTGTAAATGATGAAGTGAGCCAAAGACCGAAACTCCACGCAGGTGGCAAAGCAGGATAACCGGTTATTGCGCAGTAATTGGAAAGTGCGCCTTTCATATTTTCTCCGCCTATTATCATAAGGTCAATTTTCTCGCCTGGGACACACATTTGAACTCTTGAAACTTGCTCGGAGCAAACCTCAAAGGACACAGGTCCGGAGTCGTTTACAAAAACTCCGTAGCCCTTGCTTGAAAGATAGAACGGAATGTTTTTATAGGCGATTTCGGTGCAAGTTCCACCGTCCTCGTTCCACATATCGACACTTTGTCCATTCTTTACAAGAGATGTAAAGCGCTCACCAAGTCCGTAAATTTTTTCTCCGATGTCAACGCTAAGGTGCATATCCATATATGATTCGCCATCTTTTAGAACATGGGAAATGTAACTTCTATCCCATTTTTTTGCGAATGATGTAAGGAATTTATCATCGTAATAGAAGTCGAATGTTGCGGGATTTTTGTTAATTTCAAGGCGCATTTTTCCGTTTTTGACGGTGATAGAGTCGCCTTTATCGCATACATCTATTGGTAATTCGTTTATGTTAAGTTCGAATTTCGGCATCTTTTTACGGCTACCCGAAAAATGACGCGCCTCTACTCTAAATGTGTCTTTGCTTGGTGCTGAAATGAAAACTTCAATCATAGAGTCTTCAAGCGCTCTTTTGTCGTTGTTGTAGTTGACTGTGAAAAGATAAAGAGATTTAGAGTCAAATTTTGCCTCTCTTATTTGTGCCACCTCTTTTGTGCTTATGCCGGGCAAATCAACCCATGCACCGTATCTTATTTTCATAATAACTCCTTCGTTATAAAATTTGTGTGTTTGATAATAGATATTTTCAAGCGAATGCGACGAAAAACCTTTTAGCCGTCAATAAAATCATCGCAATAATGCCTGCTTTATTGGAATACGATGATTTTATTATACCACACTCCCTCACACTATTCAACTGATTTTCAAAATTAGAGTTTTCAAATTGATGCAATTATTTTCGGCAATTTAGCCTTTGTTTATTGAAAACGGAAGTGTTTTATGTTACAATGAAATTCAAGAATAAAACATACTTTATGCCCCTAAGGAGTGCATTATGATAATAGAAAGTAAAAAATACAACGGAATGTGCAAATGCGGAAAAAATCACGAAATGACAACCGAGGCTTGTTTTATCGAGAGTGGGTGTCTATCAAGGATTGACAAATACATATCGGAATACGGTCTTAATGGAACTTGCGCTTGTTTATACGATGAAAACACCTACCGCGCTACCGAGGGAAAACACCCTACGGCAACGGTTGAAATCGTTCTTCCGCCTGATGGATTACATGCCGACAATCACGGGGTGGCTCTTGCTATGGAGCGATTGCCCGATTACTGTGATTATCTTATTGCCGTTGGCTCAGGCACTATTCACGATATTACACGATACTGTGCATATGAAAAAGGCATTCCATTCGTTTCGTGTCCGACGGCATCAAGTGTTGACGGCTTTTGCTCTTCCGTTGCGGCTATGACTTGGGACGGATTTAAGAAAACATTTACCGCGGTTGCACCAAAAATCGTTGTTGCCGACCTTGATATAATATCAAAAGCGCCTGCCTTTCTTACCAATTCGGGATTTGGCGATATGATAGGCAAATTTATCGCATTGGCGGATTGGAAAATTGCGCACGAGTTAACGGGTGAATATTTTTGTCCCGTTATACACGATATGACATTAGATGCTACAAAGGCGGTCATGGAAAGTGCGGAAGATATTAAAAATGGCGATGTTTGTGCTTTTGAAAAGTTGATGTTTGGGCTTTTGATGTCGGGACTTGCTATGCAACTGCTCGGCAATTCTCGTTGTGCTTCGGGTGCGGAGCATCACATTTCGCATCTTATAGAAATGAAACCCGATGCGCTTTGTGTTCACAGTGACGCTTTACACGGTGAAAAGGTTGGTGTTGGCACTCTTATCGCTTCAAACGAGTATCACAAAATAAAGAACAATCCTTCTCTTTTGCACGGCGAATATTTGCCCGCAAGTGATGATTATATTGTTAATATGTTCGGCAAAAGGCTTGAAGAGTCGATTATCAAGGAAAATGCGCACGACTGCGCTTTGGGAATGAATGAAGAGATTTTTATGAGCCATTTTGAGAAGATACAAGAGATTATAAGTTCAATTCCTACCTATGATGAACTCATAAAAATATACGAAATGCTCGGTGCGAAAAGTTCCCTTAACGATATAGGTGTTCCCGAAGAAAAACTTTGCACCTTGCTTGAATATTCTCCATTAGTGAGAAACAGGTTGACACTTATGCGCCTGGGCAGAATGTCTTTATAGATAAATTTTTCGAAAATACAACACTTTTGAGGTGGATTATGTTTTATACTTATTTAACGCAAAGCGAGGGAAAATACTCCTTTGGCGTTTGCGCTAACCTTCTTTATAAAAAGTTGCCTGTCGGTCTTTGCTATTTTGAGGTTTTTGCCGACAAAAACGAGGCGACTGCCCGTGAAAAATATCTTAAAAAGTTGTCATATGCAAAACTTTCATCGCTAATTAAAAGCAAGAAAACGGGCGGTTTTGCTGTGAGCAACGAGGACGAAAAAACTATTATTTGCCTAAAAGACACTGTCTACAACTTGACTGACGCAATTTTGGTTAAAGGTGAAAATATAACAATTCGCGGTGGGAAAAACACCGTGGTCCAAGGTTGTGTGGGAATTGACGGTTGGGTAGATGAGGGTAACGGTGTATTTTCCGCTAAAACGGAGGACGATGTCGATGCTCTTTATATCAATGGCGAAAAGTATCAAATGGCGCGTTTTCCCAAATACAATCCGAATGTGAAAATTTTCGGTGGATTTTCAAGAGATGTTTTATCAAAGGCAAAGGCTGATGAATGGAAAAATCCGTTTGGCGCTTACATTCACGCAATGCACCTACACAACTGGGGCGGTTACTCCTATGAGGTGACGGGCAAGGACGAAAACGGCAATCTTACATACATCGGCGGTTGGCAAAACAACAGGCAAATGGGTATGCACTCCGATTTTAAGTATATTGAAAATGTGCGTGAGGAAATGACCGAAGCGGGCGAGTGGTATTTTGATAAGAAAAACAAGCGTGTCTATGTGATTTTGAAGACAGGTCACGACCTAAACAGTGCCGAAATTTGCGTAAATTCAAGTTTCTTTGTGTTTAAGGGTTGTTCAAATGTCCACATTGAAAACATCAAAATAAGGCGCGCAAAAAGAACATTTATGCTTACAACCGAGCCACTTTTGAGGAGTGACTGGACAATTTATAGGGGTGGCGCAATTTATTTTGCGAATTCGAGCGAGTGTTCCGTGTCAAAATGCTCACTTTTCGATATTGGAACAAACGGTGTTTTCGTTGACGGTAAAAACAGGGCTATCACTATTTCAAAATGCCATTTCAAAGACCTTGGGGCAAGTGGTGTTTGTTTTGTCGGCAAGGCAAGTTCAGTCCGCAGTCCGCTATTTGAGGCTACAAAGAGCCAAAGTTTTCTTGAAATAGACAAAAAAAGAGGTCCTAAAACTAACGAGTATCCAAAGAATTGCACCGTTGAAGATTGCTTGATTGAGCGTGTTGGCACGACCGAAAAACAGGCGACAGGTGTCGAAATTTCGATGTCTTACGGCATTAGCGTTATCAATACAAGCATTTACGATGCGTCCCGTGCGGGAATAAACATTTCCGAGGGAACTTTTGGCGGTCATTTGATTGACGGGTGCGATATTTTTGACACCGTTAAGGAAACGGGCGACCACGGCAGTTTCAACTCTTGGGGTAGGGACAGATATTGGCACCTTAGCGACCTTGCGCAAAGCGAAATTTACAAGTATGCAAATCTTGACTGTATAGGCAAGACGGTTATACGAAATTGCCGTTTCCGTTGCGACAGGGGTTGGGATATCGACCTTGACGACGGCTCATCATATTATGAAATTTACAATAATTTGTGTCTAAACGGCGGTATAAAATTGCGTGAGGGATTTTATAGATATGTCCATCACAATATAACGGTAAACAACTCCGTTCATTTGCATGTTTGGTTTGAAAATAGCGGTGATGTGGTTGAAAATAACATTATTTTCACGGAATATCAACCGATTTTAATGGAACACGGATACGGTAAGAGCATTGATTTTAATGTTTTACATTCCAACACGGCAAGAGAAATTAAAAATGCGCCCGAACTTGAAAAAATTACGGGTATGGACAAAGGCTCGATAAAAACGAAGTGCGTTTTTGCCGATGCAAAGCACGGTGATTACACATTGATTTCTCCGAAAATTTGCGGATTTGAAAACTTCCCTCGTGAGTTCGGTGTTCGGTATGAGCCACTTAAAAAACTTGCTCGCACTCCCCTTTTGCCGAAAATCAATCAAAATCAAAAAAGGGCGAAATCTAACATTATCACGCTGTTTGATATGAAGATTAAAAATATCGAAACTGACGGTGAGATGTCGGCATTTGCAACTGCGGGGCATAACGGTGTGCTTGTTTGCGATGTTGATCAATTTGCAAGGGCGTCGGCAAAGGGCATTTTGCCTTGCGATGTTATAGTTGGCATTGACGACAGGGAAATCAACTCCTTGTCAGACCTTGATGGAATTACAATAGATGAGTTCCTTTCATCTGAGATTACCGTATGGCGCGCGCCCCTGCGTGTGGCTTTAAAATAAAGCAAAAGGCGGTTTAAGCCTTCATTTAAAATTCAAAAGCACTCCCGTGGAGTGCTTTTTGTGAAGTTTGCGGAGATTGCTTGTGTGATAAAGCCAAGATAGCAGGCAATCAGCGTTCTTTTATAGTTCTTGGGTTTTGTCATAATGCTCCTTTGCGCCTTGTGGCTTTTGATGCTATTTGTCGCTTAATTATAGCACAGGGGCTACTGTATTTCAAGTATATTGGACAGATTTTCCTTAGCCGTTCGGTTGACTTTTTGAATTTGCGGTGATATAATATTATAATCAAGCGGTGTGGCGCTTGATTGCATTGAATTTACCTTACAGGAGATATTTATGAAAACCGAAAGAAATATTTTTCTTGCCTTTATACTCAATTTGGCGTTCTCGATTTTTGAGTTTTTTGGCGGGATTTTTACAGGAAGCGTTGCGATAATTTCAGACGCAATTCACGACATTGGCGATGCTATGAGCATTGGCGTATCGTTTTTTCTTGAAAGAAAGAGCAAAAAACAACCCGATGAAAAATACACATTCGGCTATGCGCGGTATTCGGTTATCGGTAGCGTTATCACGACCTTAATTCTCCTTTTTGGCTCGGTAATGGTAATTTACAATGCCGTAGTGAGAATTATAAGCCCTACCGAGATTAACTATGACGGTATGATTGCTTTCGCCGTTATCGGTCTTTTGATAAATTTCGTTGCTGCGCTTCTGACCCGCGAGGGCGGATCGCTCAACCAGCGGGCGGATAATTTACACATGCTTGAGGATGTGCAGGGCTGGGCGGTCGTGCTTATCGGTGCGAATGTAATGAGGCTAACTGAC
>JAZNJK010000070.1:0-2796 GCA_045578005.1 Eubacteriales bacterium
TGCATTTTCACCGCCCAAAAGTTTGTAAAGGGGAAGAGCATAGTGATTTGCACAAGCCTTAGCGGTAGCAAGCGAAACGGCAAGTGTGGCATTTGCCCCAAGCATAGATTTGTTTTCCGTTCCGTCAAGTTGAATGAGTAAAGAGTCAACCGCATAAAAGTCGGCAACACAACCGCAAATTTCTTTCGATATGATGTTGTTGATATTTCCAACCGCACCTAAAACACCTTTTCCGCAGTATCTTTTGCCCCCGTCTCGTTTTTCGTGCGCCTCGTATTTTCCCGTCGATGCACCCGATGGAACAGACGCTTTTGCATAACTTCCGTCACTTAAATAAACCGTTGCCTCAACCGTTGGATTTGCTCTTGAATCTATTATTTCTCTTGCAGTAATATTTGCTATTTTTAAACTCATAAAAAACTCCTAAAAATCAATTTATAAATAGTTTTTTCTAAAATATAAATTTTATTCAAACCATATTATAAAAAGGAAAAATATATATTTATGAATTTAAAAATTCTTGAATTTATATATTCATTAATTTAAAAAACAAAAAATCGGGAAAATTCCCGATTTTTGTTTTTTATATTAGTTGTTTTCCTCGTTTGAATTAGGCTTTTCACCCTCACCCTCGCCAACGGAAATTGAAACTTGTTCTTTCTCGTTGATGATACGCTCTTGCGCCTCGTGAATACCGATTTGGTGAAGTTCGAGATTTTCTTTCGCCTTTTCAACCGCTTCCTTCATATCAATACGAGCCTTAGCCTCAACGTCGAACGAAGCCTTGATAAATTCTTCGTCCTCGAAGAGATTGTGTTTCTCGTAAAGAGCAGTGTCGGAAGGAAGATTTTTCTTTTTAAGTTTGTTGTTTACCATATTTGTAACGATGTAAGTAAGCACCGCCGCAAACGGAACTCCGATTACCATTCCAAGCACACCGAAGAAGTGCGAGCATATAGTAACCGCCGCAATAACGCCAATAGGAGTAAGACCGATTGAAGCACCGATAATATGCGGAGCAAATACATTTCCGTCAAGTTGTTGAACAACAATAATTACTACAACGAAGAATAGCACCTTCCAAAAACTTCCACTTGCAATCAAAATGATTAGCGCAGAGGGAATAGCACCGATAAAAGGACCGAAGAAAGGAATGATGTTAGTAATGCCGACAATAAATCCGATAAGCACTGCGTGTGGCATTTGGAATATGCCCATAAGAAGACCTACAACCAAACCGACAACCATTGAGTCACAAATCGTGCCGATTAGGTATCTACCGAATGTTTTATCGGTGTATCTTGCAAAATCAACAATCTTTTCGTAAGTTTCTCTCTTGAAGATCGCCGCAAGTCCTTTTTTAAGTCTTGCGAAAATACCGTCAGAGTGAATGAGAAAATATACTGAAAGAATGATACCGACAATGATAGAGAATATTTGGTCAATAATTCCTATCGCAATGTTAAGAACGATGTTTGCACCGGTTCCAAGAATGCCCGAAAGGTCAAATTTCAAGTTTCCTTGTTCATCGAATAGATAAGATTGAATAACATTGAATACAGTGTTAGCATCAAATTCAAGTTCAGGGAAAGTGGTTGAAATCTTGTCAACCAATGCATTAAACCAACTTTGAATATTTTGAAGTGAGAAATATCCAAAAAGTGTGTTAATATTTTCGATTATCGAAGGAACGATAGCGAAAAGAATTATAGTTATAACAGCGAAAAAGACAATATAAGTCAAAACCAACGAAAGAATTTTTCGTAGTTTTGGGCGTGGTTTTTTCTTTTCCACGAATTTGAAAACATATTTGCTTATATTTTTGTATAACGGATTGCAAATATAAGCGATAACAAAACCGTAAATAAACGCCGCAATCGCACCAAAGAAACTACTGATGGCTGTATTGATCCTGCCCAAGTTAATGAACACGAAAATAAGAGCAATCAAGAGAGCCACAACAACAAAGGCATAAAGCGCAATGGTGAAATATTTGTCGTTTTTCTTGAAATTTTTGAACATCGGCATACTCCATTTCTAATTTATCATTATTATTTTATACTATTTTAGAAGTCAAGTCAATAAGAAATCAAAAATTTTCATCAAATCATCACAATAAAAAGAAAAGAGGGCATTAAAACAATGCCCAAAAGTATCATAAAAGTTGCTCAATCGCCCAATCTTGCATTTTGGTAAACATTTTACCGCGGATTTCATCTAAATCAACCCACATAAATATATGGTCACTCTCGGTAGGCTCTTGAACTTTTTCCATAAGTTCGCCCCTGTAATATGACTGAATAGGATGAAAATATCCAAGCGTCGGATGTTTTGCATAAGTCTCCGCAGAGCAAACAAACTCGCCAATTTTCACACTATATCCCGCTTCTTCAAGACATTCACGAATAATAGTTTCTTCGTGACTCTCATTCGCATCAATTCCACCGCCCAAAAGAAAATATCCCTTCGGTGTCTTCACAACCCCAACTTTTCCATCTTTAATCGGAATAATATACGCACCCTTGCGGTCCAAATATTTTTCATCTTCCTTAATTCCGAAAACCTTGTGCATACCTTACCCCCTAAATTTTTATTAATTATACCACATATTTCATCAAAAATCAATTGAAACACAAAAACGAGCGCATTTGCGCTCGTTTTGAATTTTTAGTTACCGCTTGTGCTGTAGTTAGGCGCTTCCTTGGTGATGTTGATATCATGAGGATGTGACTCACGAAGACCTGCACCGGAAATCTTAATGAATTGACCTTTAACTTTGAGTTCTTCGATAGTTTG
>JAZNJK010000071.1:0-1752 GCA_045578005.1 Eubacteriales bacterium
CCATAGAAGGTGTGAACATCACGGTCATCCATTGTGCCAAGGGGAATTGTGCCGTGACCGAAATCGTTTGTGCCACCGAATACTACGATTGCATCGGCATCGGTATCCATACTTGGTGCACGAAGGTTGAAGTCTTGGTCGAATTGGTGGTCGGTAACGACGGGCAATCTTGCTATTTTTGTGCCTCCAAGACCGTAGTTTCTCGCCTCGGCAAGTCCTACATTTGCTTTCAAAACTTGGTGATACGGTTTTGTTGACCAGTCACTTGTTCCGTGTCCCTCGGTAATGCTATCTCCAAGGAAGTTGATTTTGAGTCCTTTAAGTTCCATTTATTTTGTTCTCCTGAAATAAAAAAGTTAGTGGTTTTACCCACTAACTATTTTATCAATATTTTAGCCGATTTTCAAGACTTTTTAGAAAGTTTCATTGGCTTTATTAAGAAATGCAATAAGTTTTTGACTTTTTGGAAATTCGAACACATCCTCGGGGCTTCCCATTTCCTCGATGATGCCGTCCGCCATGAAAATTACCTTATCGGAAACATTTTTTGCGAACTCCATTTCGTGAGTTACGATAATCATTGTTCTATCGCTTGTTTTGAGGGATTTAATTACCTTCAAAACCTCGCCTGTGAGTTCGGGGTCGAGTGCCGATGTTGGCTCATCAAAACACAAAATGTCGGGGTTTAGCATAAGCGCTCTTGCAATTGCGACTCTCTGCTGTTGTCCGCCCGAAATTTCGCAAGGGTAGGACCTTGCCTTTTCGCTAAGTCCGACGGTTTGAAGCATTTCAAGCGCTCTTGATTTGATTTTTTCAATTTCAAGATTTTTTTGCTCTCTTGAAAGGGTTTTATCTTCCTTCATACGAAGGATTGGTGCAAGGGTGAGGTTGTCAAGGACATTATACTGTGGGAAAAGGTTGAATTGCTGGAAAACGAGTCCCATATGTAGACGCTTTTCTCTTATTTGTCTGTCGGTATATTTAGCCTCTGCCTCGGCATCAATTACTAAATTTCCATTGATTTCAACTGTGCCCTTATCTGCCCTTTCAAGAAGGTTCAGGCAACGAAGAAGGGTTGTTTTTCCACTTCCCGATGAGCCGATGATTGATAAAACTTCGCCTTTTTCAAGAGAAAAGTCTATTCCCTTAAGGACCTCAGTATTATCAAATTTTTTATAAATTCCGTTTACCTTTAAAAATTCCATGATTACACCTTATAATAGCTCATTTTCTTTTCAAGCCATCCGAAAAGAAGGGTGAGAGCGCCTACGAACACGAGATAGAATACTGCTGTGTAGAATAGTGGCCAAATGATTGCATAGGACATCATTTGCTCCGCAACCTTTATAATCTCGATTACTGTGATTACACGGGATAGCGCGGTATCCTTTACGAGTGTTATAATTTCGTTTCCCATAGGCGGAACTATTCTCTTTATAACCTGCATAAGAGTAATTCTTGTGAAGATTTGGAATTTTGTCATTCCGAGAACCTGTCCTGCCTCAATTTGTCCTCTCGGTATTGCCTCAATTCCCGCACGGTAGATTTCGGAGAAATAGCACGCATAATTTATTGTGAACGCTATTATTGTAGCGGTAAAGCGTGTAAATACCTCGCCATCAAAGAATTTTGCAGGGAGAAAGTAGACGATAAAAAGTTGAAGCATAAGCGGAACTCCGCGAATGATCCAAACGAAAACCTTTACTACTGCCTTGAGTGGCTTGAACCTTGACATTGAGCCAAAGGAAATGA
>JAZNJK010000072.1:0-2733 GCA_045578005.1 Eubacteriales bacterium
GTCATTATAGGGTGGTTGAAGGCAAGGATTTTTTCTGCCTTTGTAAAGTCGGCACGAACATCGTCTGATGCGCACTCGAACTTTTCACTCTCGTAATCTTCACGAACAAAAGATTTTACAACCCTCATTCCTTGAACATTTTCTTGAACCGAGCCGTTTAATGTATCGTATTTTTTGAAAACCTTCTTGAAAATAGGCATTGCTTTTCTTGCAACGATTATAAGGGTGAAGAGAAGAATAGGAATGATTACAACAAAAATAAACGCCATTTGTCCGCCAACGGTAAATGCCATAATGACGGAGAAGATAAACATAAACGGTGAGCGTATTGCGGTTCGAATAATCATCATAAATGATTGTTGAACATTGGTAACATCAGTTGTAAGTCTTGTAACAATGCTTGATGTTGAAAATTTGTCAATATTCTCAAATGAGAAATCTTGCGACTTGTTGTAAAGCGCAGTTCGAAGATTTTTGGCAAATCCGCACGATGCCTTTGAACATTGAATTCCCGCAACAGCACCAAAAACAAGAGATAGAAGTGCGCAACAAATAAGAA
This sequence comes from Eubacteriales bacterium, assembly GCA_045578005.1. Taxonomy (GTDB): domain Bacteria; phylum Bacillota; class Clostridia; order Oscillospirales; family CAG-272; genus RGIG2000. The sequence goes on from JAZNJK010000072.1 coordinate 560, forward strand.
TTACGCAAAAAAGCGATACTCTTGTGAGGTTGATTTCACCCTTTGACTCGTTAAGTTCGTTTATAAGCGTTCCTGCAATGGCGGGAATAGCGCATTCCATTATTACTTCAAGCATAACGAACAACGGCGAAAGAATGGCGCTTTTTTTGTATTCGCCTATGTATTTTGCGAGTTGTTTTATAAGTTTCACGGCTATATCCTTTCTAAAATAATTACAATAAAATTTGCAGTATTATCTATTAAGCATTACATATTTTATCACTTAATGCTATTAAAATCAATAGCAAAATTTAATAAAATTTGTAAATATTTTTCGCAGTTTAGTTTTAAAAACTAATAAAAGCACCAATCGGTGCTTTTATTTACAAAATATCGGAATAGGCAAGGTTGAAAAGTTCGTTTATTCTTTCATTATTTTTGGTAAGATGTAAAAAGCCGAAAATAGCCTCAAACCCTGTTGCATTCTTGTATTCGGTAGCAGAGGCGCTTTTTGGAATATTGAGGTGAGATGAGTTTTTTGCGCGTCTGAAAATATCTTTTTCATCTTCGGAAAGATGATTTTCAATTCTAAAATACGCCTTGCTTTGTTCAATTGCGGTTACATATTTTTTCGCTTCATTGTTTAATTTTCCGCTTTTTTCATAGCCCTTTAAAATCAAATGTTCCCTAACGAGAATTTCGATTACGCTGTCACCGAGATAGGCAAGTGCTACTGCGGAAACTTGAGAAAAATCCATCTTAAATCCGTCCTTAAAACTTTTTAGATTATTGTAATTTTAACACATCACCCGACGAAAATCAATATAAGTATTGAAATATTGTATAAAATGTGGTAAAATAATTCAAATAGGATAAATTTTTGAGACACTTGTTAAACTAAGTGTGAAAGGAAAATTATGTTATACGATGTTATTATCATAGGCGCTGGTATTAGCGGAACTATGTGTGCATATATGTTGGCAAAATACGATTTAAAGGTGCTTGTTGTAGAGTCGGGAGAGGATATTGCATCTGGCTCAACAAGGGCAAACTCCGCAATCGTTCATGCAGGATACGATGCGAAACCCGATACCTTAAAGGCGAAACTTAATGTTCGCGGTTGCGAAATGATGGAAGGCGTTGCAAAGTCGCTTGATGTTCACTATCAAAGGTGCGGTTCGCTTGTTATCGGCTTTAATGAAAAGGATAGAGCGCATATTGAAGAACTTAAAGCCCGTGGCGAGAAAAACGGAGTATGGGGGCTTAGGATAATTGAAAGTGAGGAACTTCATGCACTTGAACCGTTCGTCGCAAAAGAGGCTACTTGCGCACTCGTTGCGCCAAGTGCGGGAATAGTTTGTCCATACGACCTTGCTTTTGCGGTTAGTGAAAACTCTGCAACAAACGGCACGGAATTCAAGTTTAATTTCAAAGTTGATAAAATCGAAAAAACGGGCACATCGTTCGCTGTTTCGTGCAAAAATGAAACAGTGAACGGAAGGTTTTTGCTTAACTGTGCAGGACTTTACTGTGACGAAATCGCAAGACTTGCAAATGACCCGTTGCCATTTGAGATTATTCCAAGGCGCGGAGAATATATGCTTCTTGATAAAATGGAAAGCAAAATTGCAAAGCATACACTTTTTGTTACTCCAAGTGAAAAAGGAAAAGGTATACTTGTTTCCCCAACAGCCGACGGAAATATTATCGTAGGTCCGAATGCGAATATCGTTGATGAAAAGAGCGATACAAGTGTCACTTACGAAGGTCTTGATGAAATTGCCGAGGGAGCGCGTCTTATCGTTCCAAGCATAAATTTGAAGGCTAATATTACATCTTTTGCGGGAGTTAGACCAACCCCAACAAGTGGAGATTTTTATATTCAACCCTCGGAAAAGGTGCAAAATCTCATACATGTTGCGGGAATTGAGTCACCGGGACTTGCCTCGTCACCTGCAATTGGAGAATATGTAGTAGAAATTTTAAGGCAGTGCGGTCTTGAACTCAAAGAAAGAGAAAATTATATAAAAACTCGTTCTAAGTACGGAAATTTTAAACTCTTTTGCGATATGTCCGATGAGGAAAGACGCGATGCGATAAAGAAAAATCCCGCATATGCCAAAATCATATGTAGATGTGAGAATATTACCGAGGGAGATGTTCTCGGTGCGATATATAGACCTATTGGCGCACAT
>JAZNJK010000073.1:0-3728 GCA_045578005.1 Eubacteriales bacterium
ACAGAACGACATGGCTACGATCCGACTTCTTTTCACCGCTTATTGATATGGTATCGAAACTTTTATCTTGTGCGCCGTGCTTACGCATATAATATTCAAGTTCAGCGGAAACATCGTTTTCAGTCATTGTTGGAGTGAGGATTTTTAGAATGTGTGCAAATGCTCCGTCGGTGATTTCTTGTGCGATTGCGATTTTATTGAGTTCCTCGGGAGTTTTTATCTCTCGCATTGAAATTATTGTGTCGCCAATTGGGGAAAATTCCGCGTGTATTTTTTTCTTTAACTGCTCAAACTGATATAGGGTAAGATTTTTATTTTCTATTCCTACTTTTTTGATTTTTTCACTTGCGATAATATCGTTTATTGCATCTTCATCTTTGTTTTTCGGATCGATTACTTTGTATATTCCGTCAAGAGTTTTACTTGCAATTTCGGCATATCGAAAATCTTCGAGAGCATAGGCATTTTCTCTTGTTATAAAAAGATATGCAGAGTCATTATCTAAGGTTGTTAGATATCTATGACTAACACCCGATGTGATAAGACACGCATCAATATTAAGCGAGTCAAATTTATCTCTTATCGCATTTATTCTATTTTTCATTTTATCACCTCTTTTTGTATTTTAACACAGGAATGGTGTCGTTGCAATATATTTTATTGACATTTAGCAAATTATGTGGTAAAATATACACTGAGTAATACTTTAAAGGAGTATTTTTATGAAAAAAGCGATTGCTTTTATACTATTTTTATTTATGATTTTTTCCGTTATTTCATGCGGAACGGATATTAGTTCAAGTTCATCAAGCGAAAGCGAGGAACAAGAGTCGTCCTCTACTGTAAAAGAAAGCGAGGCTCAAAGCGAAAGTCAAACCGAGTCGGAGAGTGAGTCTCAAATTGAGAGCGAAAGCGAGGACGCATCAAGCAGTGACGAGTCATCAAGCGAAGTTTTCGAGGAATCAAGCGCTACCGAGAGCGAGAGTGAAAAAGTAATTACCGAGGCAGGAGCATTTTCTTCCGCTATTACCGAAACAAAAGAATCCGCTGACCGCTTAAAGCAAATGACAAATGCTAAGATAACCTACAACAAGGGTGCTACTTGTTCCGATGATAAAATAGCGTCGATTATGCAAGGTGCTAACAGAATCAAGACTGGCGGAAGTTTGCTTGGCAGTTATAGAAATGCAAGTGCGCTTATGGCTCATTTTCTTGGCAACACGGGCGAGGATTTTGTTATTGATATGGACACATTCCTCAAAGATGAAAATGCGCTTAAAACAAGGAATGAGGAACTTACAAAGGCTCTTCGTGCTTGTGAGGTGCTCGCGCGTGAGGGTGAGAGTATTAGCGTTTACCAAATTGAAGAACTTGTTCATCACAATCTATCGGGTGACTGGTATTACGCAGTTGGCTCATACTTTACAAATATTAATGTGCAAAATCTCACTGTAAACGGAAATATCTACACGGCGACAATAAATTATAATATAACTGATTTTTATAACTGGGATTTTAGCGATAGCAATCCTGTATTTTCGGGACTTCTTGGAACATTTACAAACAACATTTCGCCAAAAGATTTGCACGAATTACACCGTGCGGGCGAGGCGCAAGAATTTCTTTCACACGGGGAGATTTCATACACTATTTCATGGGTTAAAGGTTCAAGCGTTTCTTCAATTCCAACATTAAAATAACAAAAAGGCTGTTTAAAACAGCCTTTTTGTTTTTAAACTATCTTTGGTTAATTTATTTTTGCAAGGTCCTTAATAACCTCAGATGCGACAATAAGTCCGACAACCGACGGGATAAATGCGCATGAGGCGGGTGGGATTTTTCTTTCATTTTTTAAGCAATCGGGAATTTTTATCTCTCTTGGTTTTTCCTCGGAATACACAACTTTTAGCGACTTGACATTTCTCTTTTTAAGTTCATACCTCATCACTCTTGCAAGGGGGCAAACCGATGTATTATAAATATCGGCAACTTTAAAGGCGGTTGGATCAAGTTTATTACCTGCGCCCATTGAACTTATAATAGGAACACCCGCCTCATTTGCCCTTACCGCAAGGGAGATTTTTCCGCTAACGGTATCAATAGCATCGACAATGTAGTCGTATTTCGAAAGGTCGAAATCATTTTCGGTTTCGGGGGAGTAAAAGACATTATAGGGTGTTGTTTGAATATCGGGGTTTATATCCCTCATTCTTTCACACATAACCTCGGTTTTATTCTTTCCAATGGTCGAATGAAGGGCGATTATTTGGCGGTTGATATTAGAGAGAGAAACTGTATCGTTGTCGACTACATCGATTCTTCCAATTCCGCTACGGCAAAGCGCCTCACAAACATAGCCACCGACACCGCCAACTCCAAAAACTATTACTTTTTTATTTTTTAGCACCTCGACCTTTTCCTTGCCGATTAGCATTTCAGTCCTAACAAATTCTTCCATTTTTATTTCCTTCGGTTAAATTTATATTACTATATTAACACAAAATTTAGCAAAAGTCAATTTTTTTGAATTATTACTCCTTAAAAAACATATATTTTAGTGTCGTTTGCTTTTTTGGGGGTGGTGAATATAAGTAGAGCGAAGAAATATTTTATAAATGCTCTTGTTTTATCGGGCGCTTCCATAATTTTGCGTGCGATTTCAGTATCGTTTAACGCACACATATCGACACTTATCGGTCCTACGGGAATGGGGCTTATCACACTTTGCTCAGGGGTATTCGGTTTTGCTATCACTTTTGCGTGTTCGGGAATTAATTTGGCAATAGTTAAACTGATTTCGTCGGATATGGCACGGGGTGGAGAAAAATCGGGCAGTATTGTGCGTGACGGTGTGTTTTACTCGCTTTTATTCTCGCTTACCGCACTTATAATTTTAACATCATCAAGTAGGATAATCGGTGGACACATTTTGGGTGATGAGCGACTTATTCCCTGTATTAGAATTTTTTCATTTTCCCTACCTGCAATTTCGCTTTCAAGTGTGTTAAACGGATACTTTTGCGCAGTTAGACGGTCATTTAAAAATGTCTTCATTCAGTTTGCCGAACAAGGGGTAAAACTAATTGCTATATCATATTTGCTTTCACTTTTACTTCCCTCGGGAATTTCAGGCTCATGCGTGGCGGTTGTGCTTGGTGGGGTTATCGGTGAAATTGGCTCACTTGTTATCTCGGTGATTTTATTTTATTTTGATAGAAAAAAGTATCCGTTTTGTAATAAAAAAGATGAAAATAACGCATACAGGGGCGCATTTAAGTCAATTTGTTCCGTATCTTTACCCGTGGCAATAAGTGCGTATGTTAGAAGTGCTCTTTCTACTATTGAGCATCTTGCAATTCCGTGGGGGTTAAAAAAATACGGTCTTGATTTTGACAGAGCAATTTCTTCATACGGGGTTTTACACGCAATGGCAGTGCCTATTCTTCTCTTTCCTTCGGCGATACTTGGCGCATTTTCATCTTTACTAATCCCCGAATTATCCGAGGCGCATGCACGCGGGGACACACGGTGCATTAGGAGAATTGTTTCAAGGGTATTCGCACTTTCGCTTTTATTTTCCGTTGGGGTAAGTGGGATTTTTAGCGCATACTCACGGGAAATTGGGTTTCTTTTATATAAAAATCACGAGGTAGGTGTATATATTCACACTCTTGCGCCTCTTATTCCGCTTATGTATCTTGACGGTGCGGTTGATTCAATGTTAAAGG
>JAZNJK010000074.1:0-11312 GCA_045578005.1 Eubacteriales bacterium
AGTTCGAATCTCAAAAATTCTGCAACAAAAAAGAGCATCGAATGATGCTCCTTTTTGTTGGCGCAGAATCTGAGATTCGAACTCAGGAACCCTGTTACAGGTTACACGATTTCCAATCGTGCGCCCTCGACCAACTAGGCGAATTCTGCATATTGCGGTCAAACTTTGTTCAACCGCATAGTAGTATAACATACATTTTTTGAAAAATCAAGTATTTTATAAAAAATATTTGTTTTTCAAATTTAGCGAGGCTGTCGATTGATTATTTTTTGCCCTCAATCCACTTTTGTGCGCTTGCTTTATACTTCATTGTGATATTTTCCTCGGTGTATTTCGATTCGCTACCGCCGTTTGTGTAGAGGAAATATGTTCCGTCGTCGGTTATGTAGAGTGTTTCTTCATATCCGCAAGGGTCACCAAAGCAACCAAATGTGCGCTTTTCAACAAGAGTAGCACTCTCGGTATCGAGAAGTCTACCACGAACTTCTTTCTTCATCGTTATCCCTCCTTTTTAGTCTAAATTAATTACTACTAAATGTTATCATATACGCGCTAATTTGTCAATAGGTAATTTTTGTAGAAAATTAATAAAATTTAGCCGATATTTAATGCAAATTAACAAAAATCACGCTAAATTGCGAAAAATTAGCGTGATTTAGTCTTATATGATAGCATAAATTCCCATAAGAGCAAGCACGGAGAGGACGACGATAAGGGCACTTGGGATTTTCTTAAATAGCGATAGCAAGATTGCGACAATGCCACCGAGTGCGCCAATCCACCAATGATTTGCGTCAACACTAAGTATCGACGGGAAAATGAGTGCCGTCATTGCGGTATATGGGATTAGATTGAGAAACTTTTTCGCCTTTGTGCCAAGAGTTATTTTATCAAGCAAGAACGACGGCAAAATTCTCGGAATGTAGGTTACAACCATCATAAAAACAGCCAAAAGAATGTAATTCATGACTCCACCTCCTCGTCCTTAATGAAGAAAACACCGACAAACGCCGAGACAAGCGATGAAATAATAATCGCCCACGACTGTGCGCTATCAGGGAGCAAAAGAGTGAGGACTGTGTTTAAAATAGCGGTGAAAACGACAAGAATAACGAGTCGTGCGCTCTTTTTAACACTTGGAATTAGAAGAGAGATAAATAGGGCATAAAGTGCAATTCCAAGCGCATCGGAAACCGACGGGGGAATAAGCACACTGATAAATGCGCCCAAAATTGTGCCAAGCACCCACGAGCCGTATGTGACCGTGAGTATTCCAAAAAGGTAAGGGATTGTGCATTTTTCTTCGGGCGTTGCCGAGATAATCGCAAAGGATTCATCGGTTATTCCGTTGGCGGTAGTCAACTTTTGGACGGTTGATGTTTTACCGACCTTTTTCATTATGTAAGAGCCCATTATTACATGGCGCAAATTGAACACAAAAGTTCCTATAACGACGGAGAGCATTGTCGCTCCGCTTGTAATCATACCGATTGCCATAATTTGACTTCCCCCTGCAAAAACGAGAGTAGACATAAGTATAATTTCAAGTCGTGAAAGCCCCGCCTCGCTTGCCATAACCGCAAAGGCAATAGCCACGGGCAAATAGCCGAGAATAACGGGTAGCGAAATTTTCACTCCGCTTAAATACTGTGAAAGTTTAGACATTTATTTCCTATCCAACCGTCAAAGCGGTTTCTTTGAAATTTGTGAATTGTTACGAGGATATTTCGGCGGAGTATGTGTCGTTTTTTGAATGATTATAATAGTGCGTGAAAGTGTTTCGTTTCCGTCACTGAGTGTGTAATCAATAACCCTTTCGAGTTTGCCTCCGAGCAGAGTAATTGCTTTCCTTGCCTCCTCAATTTCCTCGGGAGCGCTCACCGACTTCATAGCGATAAAGCGTCCACCAACCTTGACAAGCGGTAAACAAAGTTCGCAAATGAGGTTGAGCCTACCAACACCCCTTGCACAAGCAATATCAAAGTTCTCGCGCGTGCTTTTATCCTGACCAAGCACTTCGGCACGGACATTAGATGTCGAAATGTTGGAAAGACCAAGTAAATCCGCCGTTTCTTTCACATAATTTACCTTTTTCGTAACGCTGTCAAGCCCTAAAACGCTCACATCGTCCCTTGAAATAGCAAGTGGAAGGGTTGGAAAACCGCCACCGCAACCGACATCGCAAACGTGCGCCCCCTCGGGAATAAGTGGCACAAGTGCGAGAGAGTCAACGAAATGGCGGAGAATAACACCGTCCTCGTCGGTAATTGCAGTTAGGTTGAGATGCTCGTTTACCTCGACCATGTGATGAAAAAGCGCCTCAAAAGTCTTGGCTTTTTCCTCGGAAACAAGACCGCGTGTAAGGTCGGAGCGCTTGGCAACCGAGATTAGTTTTTCCGTAAAGTTCATAAAAATCCTCGTTTGTTATTTTGCCCCTGCGTTATTGTTTTTCAAGCAGGGAAAGAAGTGTTTTAAAATTGCTTGGGAGTTCACATTCAAAGTGCATAATTTCCTTCGTTTTCGGGTGAGGGAAAACAAGTTCCTTTGCGTGCAAACATTGACCGTCAAGATATTTTGCGTGCGTGCGCTCAAACGGAGTTTTGCCACCACCGTAAACGGTATCTCCAATAATTGGGTGACCGATGTGTGACATATGCACTCTTATTTGGTGCGTGCGCCCTGTTTCAAGATTTAATTTAATGTGCGAAAAGGAGTTAAATTCGCTAATAACTTCATAGTGAGTTATCGCCTCGCGCCCACCCGATATAACCGCCATTTTCTTCCTGTCAACAGGGTGACGGGAAATAGGCGCATTTATCGTTCCGCAATTTTCTTTAAGGTGACCTGTAACGATTGCGTGATAGGTCCTTTTAATTCCGTGGTCTTTAAGAAGAGAGGACAAAAATATATGTGCCTCGTCCGTTTTGGCAACGACTAAAAGACCGCTTGTGTCCTTGTCAATTCTATGAACGATACCGGGACGGACAACACCGTTAATCCCCGATAGCGAGTTTTTGCAGTGATAGAGTAGAGCGTTGACAAGTGTCCCACTCTCGTTTCCAACCGCAGGGTGAACAACCATTCCCGACGGCTTATTTATAACTATAATATCGCTGTCCTCGTAAACGATATCAAGAGGGATATTTTCCGCTTCGAGCGACAGTTCTTTAATAGGCATTTCGCCAATTTCAATTTCATCACCAAGGCGCACACGGTAGTTTTTCGCTTGTGATTTGCCATTTACAAGCACATAACCGCGCTCAATAAGGATTTGCGCCCCCGAGCGAGAGCCACCGTTTACCTCGGCAACGATAACATCAAGGCGCTTTCCAACTTCAAACTCATTTATCGTCATTTGTCGCACCCTGTGTCTTTTTTTTGCTTGTATTCTTTATAAATATCAAGCAAAATTCCAAATACCGCAAGGAAAACACCAACGCAAACGCATGAGTCCGCAATGTTGAATACCCAAGGGAAGAAATCGTTAAATATCGTTATATGAATCATATCAATAACCTCACCAAGCACGGTGCGGTCAATCATATTGCCAACTCCACCGCCAATAACAAGGGAAAGCGCCACTTTCGTTATGCGATTGTCCTTGCTAAACTTGAAAAGGTAAACGCAAATAAACGAAATTCCAACAACGGAGAGAATTAGAAAAATCCAACGGTGTTCTGCAAGTAAGCCGAATGCCATACCGGGATTTCGAATGTGCGTGATTTCAAGCACTCCGTCAAGCACGACAATTTCATCGCCTATCGGAAGGTTAAAATAGATTAGCCATTTTGTTAATTGGTCAACACCGATAGCGCCGACAATAATCAAAATAAGTGTCCAAAAAAATGTCATAAATACCTCTTAAATCATCAAAAAAGCACACAATGTATCTAAAAACGCCATTTGATTTAAAGAATCATAAGAATAAATCTTTGCACAACGGAAATCAAAATAACAACCGCCAAAAACGAGAGGTCAAGCGGACATCTCCTTGCAAAGTCCCAACGCATAAAAAGGTTGCGCACAGGTCGCAAAATCGGCTCGGTGATTCTATAAAAGAATGCGTAGATTTTCGTTTCTCTTGCCGACGGAATAAAAGAGCATATCGCAAGGGCAAGCATACAAAAGTCAATAACCGATAAAAAGTGGTAAAGTATGATAAGAAAAGTTGTCATAGGTCAGAAAAAGTGTCGTCAGTGTCGTTGCCCTTGTCCTCGAAAATCACACCGCCCACATCAACATCACGGGGTGCGATGAAGTATGAACTGCTTGATGCCTTTTTAATTGTCGCATTAAGTGCGTAAGCAACTCCCGCAATAAAGTCAATCATTCTACGGCAAAGTGGTGCGTCAACATCTTCAAGATTGAGAAGGACCGTTTTGCCCTCGACAAGATAGTCCCCCGCTGTCAAAATTTGACCAAACTGTGATGGCTTAACAACCTTTAATTCAATATTTGACCCACCGATTGAGAGTGATGCACCATCGTTTCCGTTATATTCGATTTCGTCATCATCAAACTCGTCAAGGTCAAATTTCTTTCCAAATCCAAAAATTCCCATATTAGTATTTCCTTTCTCCAAAAATCTTGCTACCGACTCGGACAAGGGTTGCCCCCGACTCAATAGCATATTCGTAACTTTCGCTCATTCCCATTGAGAGAATAGCGGTATCATCATTTTTAAATAACTCATCAAACAGTGATTTCGTTTCACCGAAATATTTTAAATATTCCTCTTTCGTTTCGCACCTTGGAGCCATAGTCATAAGACCGCGCACACGCACAAAAGGTAGTGCACTAATCTCCTTATAAAGCGCATAAGCGTCCTCAGGCATAGCACCGCTTTTGTTTTCCTCTCGCCCACTGTTGATTTCGATAAGAATATCCATCACCTTGCCGATTTTGGCGCAGTGCTTGTTAATTTCCTTGGCAAGAGAGAACTTGTCAACCGAGTGAATAAGGTCAACCTTGTCATAAATATATTTTACCTTGTTCGTTTGAAGTGTGCCTATAAAGTGAACACTTGCCCGTTTGTCATATCCCTCAAATTTTTCGCAAAGTTCGTTAACACGGTTTTCACCGATAGTGTTGCAACCGAGGGAAATAAGGTAGTTTATATCTTCCACGCTTTGCGTTTTTGTTGCAACGAGCAAGGTAACGCCCTCGCCCCCAAGCGCCTTTATCCTGTCAAGAACAGCGCTATAATTTGCCTTAATTGTTTCAAAACTCATTTTTCAATACCTCAATAGCGAACGCAAGTGGATTTACCTCATCGACAAAAACGGTGTGATAATCCTTCTTTTTTCTAAACCAAGTTCCCTGACGCTTTGCATAGTGCCGTGTCGAGAGCTTTAGTTCATTTATGCAGTTTTCAAGCGTGTCCTCGCCCTTAATGTAAGGAAGTAATTCTTTGTAACCGATAGCGTCGGAAGCGGTTGAGCCGTTTTCCAAATATCCACCGTCAAAAAGCGCTTGGCACTCCGCGACAAGTCCGTTTTCAATCATCATATCAACACGGGAGTCAATGCGTGAATAAAGTGCCTCACGGTCCTTAAAAGTAAGATAAAATACCGTTGTGCAAAATGGCTTTTCAACCGTTTTTGAAAGTGCGTCAAGTTCGCTCTTCTTCTTTCCGGTAGTGTGGAAAATTTCAAGCGCACGAATAACTCTTTTTACATTGTTTTCGTGAATTGCATCGGCACTTTCGCTATCAACTTTGCGAAGTAAGTCGTGCAAAGCGGAATTTCCGTTTTCGAGCGCATATTTTTCCATTTCGACACGGTAATTTTCATCGCGCTTTGTGTCAGTCCACGATGGAATTTCAATCACGCTGTCAAGGTAAAGCCCTGTCCCACCGCAAAAAATCGGTGTTTTGCCACGGGAAAGTATATCTTTTACTGCCTCGTTTGCCAACACGGCAAAATCCGCACAGGAAAAGTCCTCATCGGGATTTTTTATATCAATAAGATGGTGCGGGACTAACGCCCTTTCTTCAACCGTCGCCTTCGCCGTGCCAATATCCATACCGCGATATACTTGCATAGAGTCGCAAGAGATAATTTCGCCGTTAAGATGTTTAGCAAGTTCGATAGCAAGTGATGTCTTTCCAACCGCAGTAGGACCGACAACTGCAACTATGTGTGGCTTTTTTTCTGTGTTTTTCATCATTTTCTCTTAACTTTTCACTCTTAACTCTTATCCGACAATTCCCTTTGCCTAATGAACATCGCATCTCCAAAGGAGAAAAACCTGTATTTTTCCTTAACTGCCGTTTCGTAAGCGTCCATAATCCTGTCTTTTCCGTAAAATGCGGAAACGAGCATAAGAAGTGTGCTTTCGGGCAAGTGGAAGTTGGTAATTAGCGCATCTACCACCTTGAATTTGTATCCAGGATAGATGAAAATTCCTGTTTCGTCACTCGTCGCCAAAACCTCACCGTCAGAGGTCGATGCGCTTTCAAGTGTGCGAAGCGATGTTGTGCCAACCGCAATTATGCGCCCACCTGCGCGTTTTCTTTCGTTTATTATTCTTGCACTTTCCTTTGATACGCAAATATACTCCGAGTGCATGATGTGGTCGGTGATTTTTTCTTCCTTTACAGGACGGAATGTGCCAAGACCTACATGGAGCATAACAGGAACGATACAAACACCCTTTGCTTTGATTTTTTCGAGCAATTCGGGAGTGAAGTGCAGTCCTGCCGTCGGTGCGGCACTTGAACCGTTTTCACGCGCATATACAGTTTGGTATCTATCTTTGTCTTCGAGTTTTTTTGTGATATAAGGGGGAAGAGGCATAGAGCCGATTAGTTCAAGCACCTCATAAATGCTTGTGTATTTTTCCTTGTCATATTCAAATGTGACAATCCTGTTTCCGTCCTCAACAACATCAGTAACAGTCGCAACAAGAATACCGCCAAATGTTATTTTACCGCCGATTTTTATTTTTTTGGCAGGGCGGAGCAAAACTTCCCAAACATCGTTTTCTTTTTGCTTTAAAAGTAGCATTTCAATCTTTGACGCATCAGATGCAAAAGACCCCTCACGCACCTTCTCGCCGTAAACTCTTGCAGGAATAACTCGTGAGTCGTTGATAACGAGCGTGTCCCCCTCTTTTAAGTAGTCGAGAATGTCGTAAAAATGCTTATGAGAAATATCACCATTATCAAGCACCATAAGTCTTGAATGGTCCCTTGGCTCAACAGGGGATTGAGCGATAAGTTCTTCGGGAAGATTATAGAAAAAGTCCGCAGTTTGAAGCGTTGTTTCGGGTAAAGAATTTTTTATCATATAAATAGCCTTAATCCTTAAAAGTATGTGGCGGTCATTTCAACATTTTCCTCGCCTTGCATATAATAAAACGAGGCAAAATGAGAACGATATGCCTATTCATCTTATAGTATATATTATTATTAGAATATTTTCAAGCGATTTTTGAAATTTTGGAGGATTTTCGCGGTGAACAAAAAGAAAAAAGTTTTTTCGGGTTGTGCGACGGCTATTATTACACCGTTTAAAGGCGATAAGGTTGATTTTGAGTCGTTTTCCCGTCTTATAGATTTTCAAATTACTAAGGGAGTAAGCGCCCTTGTCGTGCTTGGCACAACGGGAGAGAGTGCAAATGTAAGTGAAAAGGAAAGAATAGAGATAATTAAACACGCAAGAAAAAGGACCGAGGGCAAAATTCCTCTTATAGTTGGCGCAGGCTCAAACTCCACCGCCGTAGCGATAAAAAAGACACATATCGCAACCGAATACGGCGCTGACGCTATTTTAAGTGTAACCCCCTACTATAATAAAGCGACAAACGAGGGAGTTTACCGTCATTATAGCGAAATTGCGAGAGCGACAAGTCTTCCTATCATTCTTTATAATGTTCCATCACGCACGGGAATGAAACTTAGTGAGGGCGCACTTGATATGTTAAAGGATATAGAAAATATCGTTGGCGTAAAAGAGGCAAGTGGGGATATTTCCGAAGTTGAGCAAAAGATGGCGAAATTTAGCGATTTCTATCATTTTTATTCGGGTTGTGATGAACTTATTTTGCCAATTTACGCACTTGGCGGTGAGGGAGTTATCTCCGCTTGCTCAAATGTAATTCCGCACGAAATTGCCACCCTGTGTCGGTTATTTGAGCAAAATGATATAAAATCGGCAAGGGAAATAGCAAGAAAAATCTCTCCCTTGATAAAAGAACTCTTTGCCGAGGTCAACCCCATTCCCGTAAAGTGCGCCCTTAACCTAATGGGTATGTGCGAAAACACCCTTCGTTTGCCCCTTACCCCCTCAACTCGCCAAAACGAAATTAAGAACGAACTCGAAAAATTAAAGAAGAATAAACCCCCAATTTGACAAACGGCAAAAACACTTTAATCAATAAAAATGCTGTCACGGTTGTGACAGCATTTTATGTTATTTTTTGAATGTGTTGAACTTGTATTTGTAATTCTTTGAAGCGTTATTCTTCTTAAAGAGAGTTACATAAATTGTAGCACCGACACCGCCGAGAATGGCAACAGAGCCAACAGCGATAACGACAATTAGCCAAGTCTTAGGACCTTCATCAACAAGTTTAGGAACATAAATACTTGCGCCTTGCTTGTTATTGTTACAAAGTGTGCAGTATACGCGCTTAATACCCTCACTCTTTGTGGTTGGTTGAATTGTGATTTCTTCCTTCCAAATGTGAGCGTTTTGAGCAACTGCCTCTTCGTAAGTGAGCATTGCAAGTTCCTTAGTATCCTTAGCACCGCAAACGGAGCAGTTAAAGTAGTTTACACCTGGGGCAGCACAAGTAGGAGCAACTCTTGCCGAGTCATCTCTTATGAATGAGTGAATGCCTGTTGCGGGTGTTTCAACGATATCTTGCTCATAACAACGGGTGCAAGCCTTAATTGTTTGACCGGGTGTTCCACAAGTTGCGGGGATTTTTGTAACTCCGTCGTCCTCGGTTGAGTAGACATGACCCATTGGAGCGGAAAGAGTTACTTTTTGTTGAGTTGTCTTAGACCAAGCACCGCAACCGTTTGCACATCTTCTACGGTAGAAGAAAGTTGTCTTTGTGCATGCGTCATAGTCAGGTTCGGGAGCAGTTGTAGAGAAGTCGTGCTTTTCATTTCTTGGAAGGACTTCAAGGACTTCAACACTTTCGCAAATCTTGCAGTAGTTAGCGGTATAGCCTTCTTTTGAGCAAGTTGGTTGCTTGTCAAATTCCTCATTTCTTTCCCATACATGGGTAATTCCTGTGTTGTCAACAAAATCGGACTTTGTGCTAAGTCCGCACTGCAAGCACTCGTATCCGGTATATCCGTCTTCAATACAAGTAGGTGCGTGAACTACAATGTCGTAGTTGTGGTCGAAATATGTATTTGCCTTGGTAAGAAGAGCAGAGCCGGGTGATGCCTCGGAGAAAATCTTTGCCTTCTCATCGTTTGTAAGTGAGTTCCAAATATCGGAAAGGGTTCTGTTGTAGAACTTTCCTTCCTTATAGTCAACGGCATAGTTCTTTGTAAGTGCCTCAACGAAAACTTCTTTAAGGCGACCTTTGTTTCTGTCGAAAGATGCCTCGGCTTGCGCAATTTCGGAGTCAAGACGGAACGCATCACGAAGATATCTAACAGAGTCACGAATGTAAATTCTTGTCGCAAGAACATTCTTAAACGCACTTGCATTTACAGTTGTAGCCTTAATTTCAAGTGTATCAAATATAAGGTTTGCACTGTTCTTGTGCTGACCGAATGCGTATTCGTCAATAAGCGTGGAAATATACTCAACGCCCGTAACCTTTGTGAGCTTTGGCATCTCGGCAAACGCGCCCTTCATAACCGTATTAAGAGAGCTTGGAAGAGTT
The DNA here is from genome assembly GCA_045578005.1 of Eubacteriales bacterium. Taxonomy (GTDB): domain Bacteria; phylum Bacillota; class Clostridia; order Oscillospirales; family CAG-272; genus RGIG2000. The sequence goes on from JAZNJK010000074.1 coordinate 9,853, forward strand.
ACCTCCTCAACGTGGTCATTCTTGTAGAAAAGACCCGTATATGAGTTGTTAAGATAACCGCCGTAAATCTTTGTCGTTCCAAGCGGGATTTCAATAGCGACAATCTCGCTCTGCTTCAACTTAACCTCTTTACCGTCCTTTGTTGTGTGTTTAAGCGCTTGAACGCTAAATGAGGTAAGATATGTTTCGGTTTTAAGGTCAGTATCTTCATCAACGCTGAAACCAAAGAGAAGCTTGCTTTGTACTCTGAATGTCTCAACATACTTAACGCCGTCGCGCTCAAATCTCGCCTTGACGGTAACATAAACATTACCTGGGTCGGGATAGAAGTATTCGGTTTCAACCGAGCCGCACCTTGCGCAGGTATTTGTGTAAACACCGGGAGATGTTTTATGTGGCTCATTTACAAGGTCACTTGTCTTCATTCTGATTACATTGTGACCGAGCGCAAAGCGCTGAGCAGTATAGGACTCCTTGCAATATTCACATGCGTAGGAGATTTCACCGTCATCAAGACATGTAACTGTAATTTCGGTAGCAAGATACTTGTGCCTTCCCGTAGGAGATGTGGGAGATGGACAAATATTCGGCTCAACAGAGTATGTTCCGTCAGGGTTTTGAACAGTCTTAAAGTCAACTGAGATGTATTTTGCAATATCAATGTCAAATGTACCGCCATTTATGGAAACGGGGAAGAACTTTTCCTTGCCCTCTGCAACAAAGCCCTTGAATGAGTCGGGGAAGGAGAACCTACCGCCATAAATATTCAGGCTCGTAATAACATAGTTGTCGGTAACGCCGGGGAAGTAAATGAGCTCCCTTGCAGTTGCAACGACAGGCTTATTGCTTGATGAGCCCCAGCCGTAAATCGGGAAAAGGTCAGTTGATTCATCAATAATTGTTATCTTTGCGGGGTCGTAAATATCAACATCAACATCGACAAATCCGTTTACATAAACGAGATATGCGCAGGTAATGTCGCCGTAAAATCTAAATGTTGGCTGAGAAACTCCCGACATATCCTTAACATATTTTGTAAGAGGAGCGTTAGTTATGATTTTTACATTTTTACCGATCCAAAGCCTGTGTGCGCCGTCGTCACCGTTGTATCCGTGAGGCTCACCGCCGTGAAACGCCTTGTCGTCTGGCTTTGAGGTGTAGTGTTTGAATGTGCCCTCTCCGAGAATAATCATACCCGAGCGCTTTGTGTAAATCGCCCAGTCGTCAACAGGCTTGTCAATAGTTCCGTATGTAATTGTGTGACCGTTTAAGTCAAAGATTGAAACGCCACGCTCGTTACCATAGATATTATCAGTAAGAGTAATGTCCGCACCAAGCTTAATAACTCTCCAGCTCTTACCACTTACCGCGCTTCTAAACTCGCTCTCACTGCTTACGGTTTTACCGATAGCCTCATAAACCTTAATATCACGAGTAATAGTTATCTTGTCACCGGGCTT
>JAZNJK010000075.1:0-9311 GCA_045578005.1 Eubacteriales bacterium
CTTGATGAGCCTACAAACCACCTTGATATAACAACTCTTGAATGGCTTGAAGAATACCTAAAATCGTATAAAAAAGCAGTCGTTATCGTATCCCACGACAGAATGTTCCTTGATAAAATTGCCGATGTTGTGTATGAAATCGAACACGGCATAACAAAACGCTATGTAGGAAACTATTCCGCCTTTGTCAAGCAAAAGGAAGAAAACTACGAGCGTGAACTAAAAGCATATAAGGCACAAAAGGCTGAAATTGCCCGCCTTGAAGCACTTATCGAGCGTTTTCGTGATACTCCTACCAAGGTCGCAATGACCGACTCCAAGATGAAACAAATCGAGCATATGGAAAAACTCGAAGAGCCAAAACGATTTGATACAAGAGCCTTTAAACTCTCATTTACCCCAAATCGCGACACAGGTAAGGATGTTTTAACGGTCCAAAACCTAAAAATCGGCTACGGAGAGCCACTTGCAACCGTATCGTTTAAACAGTATAAAAAGCAACGAATAGGAATAATCGGCGCAAACGGTCTTGGAAAATCAACCCTTCTTAAAACCCTTGTCGGTGTCCTACCTAAAATAAGTGGAGACTTTTCCTTCGGTCATCAAGTCGATGTCGGCTACTTCGACCAACAAATGATGCAAATATCATCAAATAAAACAGTCCTTGATGAATTTTGGGATGAATTTCCAAAACTCACCGAAACCGAGGCAAGAAACGCCCTTGGCGCATTTTTGTTCACAGGGGACGATGTTTTTAAACAGGTTAGTATGCTATCGGGTGGAGAAAGAGTGCGCCTTGCACTTGTAAAAATTCTTCAAACCAATCCTAGCTTCCTAATCCTTGATGAGCCAACTAACCATATGGATATGATAGGTAAGGAAGCGCTTGAAAATATGCTTCTTGCATTTGACGGCACACTTCTTTTCGTTTCTCACGATAGATATTTCGTTAAAAAACTTGCCGAAAGCCTTGTCGTTTTTGATAGTTCAGAGGCGAAACACCTACCGTGGACTTATGAGGAATATCTCGAAAAACGCGACACTTCCCCCATTCAAATTCAAAAAACGGTCAAAATAGAACAAGAAGCAGTCACAAAAGGCAAAGATGATTATAACCGTTCAAAGGAAAGGTCCAAAAACGAAAGACGACTTGCCAAGGTTCAAGAACTTATCAAAGATGTCGAAAACAAAATTGATGAAAAGAATAAGCAAAGCGCCCTCGATGAAAACCAAAGTAACTACGCACTCCTTTGCCAAATCTCAACCGAAATCGAAGAACTTGAAGAAAAACTCCTCACCCTTATGGAAGAGAGCGAAACCCTCGAAAATATCCTTAAAAACTAAAAACTCGGACATGTGTCCGAGTTTTTTGTTAATTTGCAGTGCTAAGCATATCATCACTTAGTTCACCAATAAATGTTGTTCCGTAGTCGTAGTATTTTATTTTTACTGTTCCATCGTATCTGTAATTCTTGTATTCACCGTAATTGAATTCGAGTTGAACTACTTTTCCGTTCGCAATGCGAACCACAATTCGTTTCATATTTCCAAGCTCGTCGATTCGATACGAACCGTCTTGTTGCAAATTTGCATTTGAAAAAGCATTTTTTATTGTTTCAAGGTCTATGCGGTAAAGAGGGCAACTGTGTAGTATAATTCCTTCAACTCCTTCTTGCCAAACGCCGTTTTCGCCTATATAAGTGATAAATTTGGAGTAATCTCTTAGCACACCGTGCTTTCCTCGTTGTAGATGATACTCATTACCTATCCTGATATTCCAAGTGTTTGCTGTGAGCTCAAGAATTTTATTGTTTGCCGTTTTTATTTCACTGGATAAGTAGTTGTTGAGCGTAGATTCCGTAATTTTGTATGAATAATTTTTTGAGTTTATCGTGGAATCAAATGCACTTGCCCACTCGCTCTCGGTGAGTTCGTTTTTGTAGTAATTGTTTTTAAATTCCGTGATATTGATCGACACATTTTCTACTTCTGATAAAAGGTCTTTAAAATTACGAACGCTGAACAACGCGCATTCGGAATTTTCGCTCGAAGCATCATCGACTCCCATAGACACTAAGTCAAGGCACAAGGTCTTGTTTTCAATACGAGAATCGTATAACAGTGTATTCTTGCTAATCCCGTTAATCGCAATGTAGTTATAAAATTTTTCTCTGTCGAAAAAATCATATTCTTTGCGTTCGATAATATTAACATAGTTGTTCGATGGAGTGAAAAATACAGTATCGCTAAATTCACCCTCGTATCCTCCAAAATCGGTGCGTTTTATTTTAAAAGGGGTAAGCGTCAGCACCTCCTCGCACACCGTGTCATTTGGAATTATATAAAGCCCAAAATCACCAAATTCGGCATCATTATATGCCGTATCATAAGGAGAATAAGTATAGTAGTTAAGCATCATAGTTCCGTTCTCAATGCGGAAATTGTTAAAACCGATATCTATATCGTATTTTCCACCGTAATGGCGTGAAATGGCAAGAATATATCCGTGTTCAAAAATCTCTTTATCAACAAAATGCGCATATTCAAATGAGGCAGAAAAGCTTTCATAGCTTTTGAAAAGAGCATAGGATTGGCCGTATTCTTCCACGTTTTCATAAAAACCGTTTCGTAGGGCTCTACCTACATCTACCTCGATTTTATTGTATACAGTGCGAGAGGTTATTTCTTTTTTAGAAGCGGGAAATGTGTATTGCAAAGATTCGTTTTCGGGTGCTTCTATGGAAGAGCTTTCTTCTTGTGACAAGGACTCAAAGGAAGTATCCTCACTCACACTTGAGCTGTGTTGATTTGGTGTGCACGAAAAAAGAAAAACAATGCACAAAATCAAAATCATAGATACCACTGTAAATTTTCTCATATCATCACCTCTTTCCAATTTCATTATAGCATTGAAATTTGTTGCTGTCTATGTATTTCACCTGATTTTCATTGTTTCATCACAAAACATTCATCTTTTGTTGACAAAAGCAAGGATAAAAATGTTTTGCTAAAATTTTATATATATTATTGAAATAAGCCCGCAACTATGTTATACTTATCTTAGCAGTAGCAAAATACTGCAAAAATCAAATTAGAGGTATATAAAATGAAACTTGGAACAATGGTTCATCTTGGCGACAATGTCCTTGAAAAAATCAAGGATGTCAAAAAAATGGGATTTGAATCCTTTCAACTTTGTTGTTGGAACTTTGCTTATTTCACTAAGGAATGGGCAGAAAAAATAAAGGCTTGCACAGAAGAACAAGGGCTTGAAATCAGCGCAGTATGGTGCGGTTGGGAAGGCGAGGCTTGTTGGGACTTTACAAGAGGACCAATTACTCTCGGTATCGTTCCTGTATATTTTAGAGAAAAAAGAATTGAAAACCTTAAAACAGGTTCGGATTTTGCAAAAATGCTTGGTGTTACCGATGTTGTAACACATATGGGCTTCATTCCTGAAAACCCCAATACCGATGATTACCGTGGTGTAGTTTCCGCAATTAAAGAAATTGCCGAGTATTGCAAGGCAAACGGACAATATCTCCTTTTCGAAACAGGACAAGAAACTCCAATCACACTTAAAAGAACAATCGAAACAGTCGGCACAGGCAACCTTGGTATCAACCTCGACCCTGCAAATCTTCTCCTTTACGGAAAGGCAAATCCTTGCGACGCAGTTGATATTTTCGGTGACTATGTTCGTGGTGTTCACGCAAAGGACGGAGAATACCCAACTGACCCCCGTTGGCTCGGATGCGAAAAGCGTATTGGCGACGGTAGAGTAAACTTCCCCGTGCTTATTCCAAAACTTATGAAAGAACACGGATATGATGGTTCAATCACAATCGAGCGCGAAATTGATGGCGACAAGCAAATTGAAGATATAAAATACGCAAAGAAATTCTTGGAGGATATTATCAATGGCTGATATTAGAGTAGGACTTATAGGCATCGGCGGAATGGGTGGATGCCACTATGGAAACTATAAAGAAGTAAAAGGTGCAAAACTCGTTGCAGTTGCCGATGTTCGTGTGGATATGGCAAAAGAAAAGACCCAAGGCACCGACATTAAGGTGTATGCAGACTATAAGGAAATGCTTGCAAATGAACAACTTGATATGATTGACATTTGCACACCAAGTTTCCTTCATGCTGAAATGGCAATAGAGTGTCTTGAAAAGGGATATCATGTTCTTTGTGAAAAGCCAATGACATTGACAAGCGATGAGGCAACAAAAGTTCTTGAAGCATCAAAAAAGACTGATAAGAACTTTATGGCAGCACATGTAGTTCGTTTTATGACACCTTATGTATATTTGAGAGAAGTAATCAAGAGTGGTGAACTCGGTAAACTTCTTCGCCTCGATATGAAGAGAATTTCATCAATTCCTACATGGAGTTGGGAAGACTGGATGAGAGATGAAAAACGCAGTGGCGGAGTTATCACTGACCTCTCAATTCACGATATCGACTATGTTCAAAGCATTCTCGGTATGCCTGATGAAATTTCGTGCTATCATAACGGACTCAAAAATAATAACGACTTTGCTCAAACCGAAATGGTTTACGGCGAAACTCTCGTTAGTTGCGAAGGAACATGGTTCAACGCATCAATTCCATTCCATGCTACATATCTTGCAGTGTTTGAAAACGGATATGTTGAAAGCACTGACAAGATTTATAAGAACGGCAAGGCAGTTGAAATTCAAAAGGAAGAAGCAAAAGAGTTTGATCTTGGTATAAATATAGGTAACGATAACGGCTATCTTAACGAGATTCAATATTTCGTTGATTGCATCCACAACGGAACAAAACCAACTCTCGTAACACCTGAAAGTTCGGCTCAAACCATGGCTCTTGTTGATTCTATAAAATCAACCGCAAAAAATATCTAATCAAAAAAGGGGTGCATAGATAAAGTGCGCCCTTTATAATATAAAAGGAGAAATAAAAATGGGACTTATTAAAGCATTAGTAGGTGCAACGGGCGGAGTGCTCGGTGATCAATGGAAGGAATATTTTTACTGTGATGCGCTTGATACCGACACAATAATGGTAAAAGGTCAAAAACGCACAAACGGTAAGCGTTCATCAAACAAACATGGCGAGGAAAACATCATTTCAAATGGTTCGGCTATCGCAGTAGCGGACGGACAATGTATGCTCATTGTAGAGCAAGGAAAAGTTGTTGAAGTGTGTGCCGAGGCAGGCGAATTTGTATGGAATAACTCAACTGAGCCAAGCATTTTCGCAGGCAAATTTGGAAAGAGCCTTGTTGACTCGTTCAAAGCAATCGGTAGGCGTTTCACCTTTGGTGGCGACACTGCAAAGGACCAAAGAGTTTACTACATAAACACAAAGGAACTTATCGGCAATAAATACGGCACAGCAAGTCCTGTTCCATTCCGTGTAGTTGATAAAAATATCGGTCTTGACCTTGATATTTCAATCAGATGTAACGGCGAATATTCATATAGAGTAAGCAACCCTATCTTGTTCTACACAAATGTATGCGGAAATGTAGAAGACAGTTACACAAGATTTAATCTTGATAGTCAATTGAGGAGCGAACTTCTTACCGCACTTCAACCTGCATTTGCAAAGATTTCCGCAATGGGCGTTCGTTATAGCGCACTCCCAGGCTATACAACCGAAATTGCCGAGGCACTTAATGAGGAACTCACAGGCAAATGGAGAAACCTTAGAGGAATTGAAATCGCATCTTTTGGTATCAATACCGTAAACGCTTCCAAGGAAGACGAAGATATGATTAAGGAACTCCAAAGAAGAGCAGTTATGCGTGACCCGTCGATGGCAGCCGCAACTCTCGTTGGAGCGCAAGCAGATGCTATGAAGTCCGCCGCAGCAAACGAAAATGGAGCAATGATGGGCTTTATGGGACTTGGTATGGCTCAAAATGCCGGAGGAATGAATGCGAATGCGCTCTACCAAATGGCAGGACAACAAGCACAACAACAGGCGCAACAACCTCAACCAAGCGCAAATAATTGGACTTGCACTTGTGGACACCAAAGCACAGGAAACTTCTGCATTGAGTGTGGCGCAAAAAAGCCTACCATGGTAGGATGGACTTGCGCTTGCGGTTCGGTAAATAAGGGCAAATTCTGTCCCGAATGTGGTGCGAAAAAACCACAAAATGAGCCACTTTATAAGTGTGACAAGTGCGGATGGGAACCTGCTGACCCCAAAAATCCACCGCGCTTCTGCCCCGAATGTGGCGACCCATTTAACGATGACGATATAAAATAAAAACAAAGAAGAGAGAAAACTATGAGCAATACACTTGTAGAGTATAAATGTCCGTGTTGCTCGGGAGCAATTTCCTTCGATAGCGAAAGCCAAAATCTCGTATGCCCTTATTGCCAAACCGAATTCACCGTTGAAGCAATAAAGAGTTTTTACGATGCCGAAAAGGAAAAAGAAGAGGAAAAAGAGCCCGAGTGGGATGATTATGATGAAAACAGTGGAAACGGCAATTGGCGTGATGGCGAAAATTTGAATGTTTATTCATGCTCATCGTGTTCGGGTGAAATTGTAGCGGATGAAAACACATCTGCTACAATATGCCCCTATTGTGGTTCTCCCGTAGTCTTAACAGGAAGACTTGATGGCGCATACCGTCCCGATTATGTAATTCCATTCAAAGTCAATCTTGAAGAGGCAAAGACAGGTTTTGCAAACTTTATGAAGAAAAAACCTCTTTTGCCAAACGACTTCAAAAAAGCACACAAGGTAGACAAAATTGAGGGAGTGTATGTCCCTTTTTGGCTGTTTGATTGTAATACCGACTCAAAAATAAAGTATAGAGCAACCCGTATTCGTTCTTGGTCCGACAGTAAATATATATACACAAAAACCTCTCACTACTTGCTTTCAAGAGAAGGGCAACTCGCATTTGACCGTGTCCCTGCCGATGGTTCAGCAAGAATGAACGATACATATATGCAGGCAATAGAGCCGTTTGATTATTCCGATATGAAAGATTTCGATATGCTCTATCTTACAGGCTATATGGCTGAAAAATACGATGTCGAGGCAAAGAGCGCATCGCACACCGCAAATGAGCGAATAAAAACAAGCACTCTTGCAAGGTTTAACCAAACAACAGGTGGCTATTCAACCGTCACAAGAAACAGTTATAATGTCAACCTTCTTGACCCAAAGACCTCGTATGCACTTCTTCCCGTGTGGGTAATCAATACAAAGTATAACGACAAAGTTTATACCTTTGCAATGAATGGGCAAACGGGAAAATTCGTTGGTGAACTTCCGGTAAGCATAAAGAAAAGTTTCGCTTGGTTTGGTATCATCGCAGGAGCAACCGCCCTTGTCGGCACATTGATATCACTCATAGCAGGTTTGCTATAAGGAGGGGGATGTATGCGTAAATCACTAAAATTACTTGTCTTAACCCTCTTCGTAATTTCACTTGTATTTGCCTTTTCGATAGTGGCAAGTGCAAATGGAGATCTTTTCAAAGATGGCGATAATGTCTTTTCTTCGAGCGAGGAAAATGAACTTGAAAACAGACTCATCTCCCTCTCAAACAAATATAACTGCGACATAGTAGTTGTCACCGTTAGTAGTTTTAAAGGTTATAGCGAAGATTGGTTTGCCGAAAAATATTATGATGAAAACAATTACGGTCGTGGAAGCGATCGCTCAGGCGCACTTCTTATCTTTTCTGAAACCGAAAGAAGATATGGCATCGTCTTGAATGGTAATGTTAACTATGCCTTTTCGGATAGCCAATTTGATAGCCTTATGAATAAGGTGGAAAGCAAGTTTAGAAACGATGATTTCTTCGAAGGTGCAAATGTCTTCATCGACATTGTCGAGCAAAGAATTGACGCAAACGAAAACGGATTTGATAGCGTAAAATTTTGGGTAGGTGTTAGAATTTCCGTAGTCACCTCGGTGATTATCGGGATTGTCGCTATTCTTGTAATGAGAAGTCAAATGAATAATGCAAAACCCCAAAAAGGCGCTTCATATTACGAAAGACCAAACTCGTTCAAACTTAATGTAAGTCACGATATGTATCTGTATAGCACAGTTAGAAAACGCCTAAAACCGCAAAATAATTCAAGTAGTAGCCGTAGCGGAGGTTCACGCCGTAGCGGTGGCGGAAGATTTTAATAACAAAAAAGATGGGTTCTTCAACCCATCTTTTTTAATTTGATTATTTTTTAAATACAAGCATATTCCACGAATGTTTTTTAAGGACAATTTTATCCTCAATCTCACGACTCACGGGCAAGACAACCTCGTTTTCAAGTGTGTTGATAGCATTCAAATCATCGCAGTATAACTCGGTGTGACTTTTAAGTGTGTAACCATCAAATCCGTCAAGTTCGACACAAAGGTCGATATCATTGTCAAGTGAACGGTTAGTTGCAAAAACAATCACCTCATCACCATTTTCAATAACTGATGTGTAAAGGTAAGGCACATTCCAACCTTCTTTCGACTTGTAAGAGTCGCTTTCAACACTTGCTTTGAGTGTGCTACCATTTCCATAAAGTGAAGCATAGTAGTAAGGATAGTAGATAGTTTGTTTCCACGCACCCCCGCCGTCTTTTGTCATAATAGGAGCGATTACATTTATAAGTTGAGCAAGACAGCCAATCTTAACCCTGTCGCAATGGTTTTGCAAAGAAGAGAGCATACAACCCACAAGTAACGCATCTTCAAAATTGAACTTTTCTTCAAGAAGGTGCGGAGCAATAAGCCATCTTTCGGCAGTCTTTTCCTCGTCCTTAGTCCTATACCAAACATTCCACTCGTCAAACGAAAGATTGACCACCTTGTCGCTACCTTTTTTAGCCTTTATTTCATCACAAATATCGGCAGTCTTTTGAATAAAACGGTCCATATCCTCGGCTCTTGCAAGAAAATCTTCAGTGCCGTGATAATTTCCATAATAACAGTGTAAGGAAAGGTAATCAACATAGTCGTATGTGTGGTCAAGCACCGTTCTTTCCCACTCACCGTAAGTTGGCATATCGGAACTTGAACTACCGCAAGCCACAAGTTCAATAGAAGGGTCAACCCATTTTAGAACCTTAGCCGTTTCAGTAGCCACGCGTCCATACTCATCGGCAGTCTTGTGACAAATCTGCCACCAACCGTCCATTTCGTTACCAAGACACCAAAGTTTTATACCAAAAGGCTCTTCAAATCCGTTAGCACGGCGAAGATTAGCATAATATGTGTCAGTTGTCGCATTGCAGTATTCAATGAGATTACGCGCCTCATCAGGACCTCTTGTGCCAAGATTTACCGCCATC
>JAZNJK010000076.1:0-8791 GCA_045578005.1 Eubacteriales bacterium
AAGGAGTTGGCACAATAATTTGTCTTCCTAAGACCGCTTGGCCTCCGACTTAATCGGTGTGCCCCATTCAACCTTGATTTCCTCGGGGGTTGCATTTGAGCCGATGTAGAGAGTTAAAGTGTATTCTTGATACTTAAAGCCTGCATAGAGATACACAAAACCGTTTTTGTTAGACAAATCAAAGTTTTCTTCAGTTAAGAACTTTTTATCGGGAAGTGTGCCGAATTTGTCACCGATTTGTGTGCCTTGTTTATTTTCCTCGGTAAACCAGCCTGAGAAGGTTTTGTTTGCTACTGTCAAGTTTGTTGGCAAAACGCCGATATCCGCGCCATAGGAAACTTTCATTTCTCTAACGCCTGTAACATCCGCCTCACCGTAATTGAGAATTACGGTATATTCTTTTGCTTTGAACTGCGGGAAAAGGGTCATGTTTTTATTGTCGGTGAACGGTGAGAGTGAGTTTCCCGTTGCGCTGACATACTGTGTGCCTCCGCTTTCAAGGTCAAAGAGTCCCAAAAATTCATAACCGAACTTTTCGGGAATACTTTCAAGGGAATAAACATCACCGTTTTTGACGGTTATGGAGTGATTTCCTGTGTTATCGGTATATTGAATCGTGTATGTAACATCGGTGCTTGATGAACTTTCATCTGTCCCGTCGCAAGATACTAAAAGTAAGCAAGCAAGCGCTATCAATGCTACAAGTAATATGCTTATTTTTTTCATTTTTCTCTCCTTAATAAATTAGTAAAGTGTCGTCATATCAGGGTATTCGATTTCTACCCAGAAGTCAGTTAAATCTGTTGCGTAAATATAATCGCCTTTCTTATAAGCATACTGATGCCAAATACATACATATATGATATCGGAGGTTAATTTGAGCTCCGTTTCTTTTGTAAAGGAAGTGTATTCTTCAGAATAATTAGTAAAAACATCTTGTGTTTGCCACATTAAATAAGCATCACTTGCGATTGGTTTGGAATAATAGGAAAAATCCAAACTTATTTTTGATGTGGTATTATACTCCGGTTTGGCTTTATAGTGCGCAGTTATTTTTATGCTATCGGTGTTTTTATCACATATTTTGCTTAAATCTATAACTTGAACATACTTAACCTTATCGTAGTCGGTATCATTGGGGAATGTAGGCGATTGGTTTACTCTATCTTCCACAGTAGTTGCGTTTATCAGCGTTATAGACTCTTTTTTTATTGCATACCATTTCGCGGTTAGTTCGATGCTGTTTTCGGGCATTGAGGTTGAGGTATATTTTTCGTTGCCTTGATACCAGCCTGCGAAGATGTAGTCCTCGCGTGAAGGAGTTGGAAGTTCGATTGCCTCGCCTACGGGTTTTGAAATATCGGCAACATCTGTTCCACCGTTTTCGTTAAGAACGATGTTTGCTTGCCATTTTGCGCTGAGGGTTATGCTATTTTCGGGCATTGTTGTTGCTTCATATTTGTTATTTCCTGCATCAAACCAACCGATGAAGGTATAATTATCTCTTTTGGGGGTTGGGAGAGTTACTGTATCGCCTGCTCTTGAAACGATAGGCTCAACATCTTTTCCACCCTTGGAGTTAAAGTCGATAACGGGGGCAAGTTCCGCAGAATAGAGGATCATATCACCCTCGACCTTGCCATCAAAAAGATTTGACAAAGTTGTATCGTTCTTTGTCTTTGACCAAGAAAGGACCGCTTTACCGTCTACTCTTGTTTCGGGAACTACTGCACTAATCGGTGTGCCCCATTCAACCTTGATTTCCTCGGGGGTTGAATTTGAGCCGATATAGAGAGTTAAAGTGTATTCTTGATACTTAAAGCCTGCATAGAGGCAAATGTATCCGTCCTCATTTGAGAGGTCGAAGTTCTTTTCATTTACTTTACTGTAAAGGGGCAATACTCCGTATTGGTCGGCAATTTGAGTGCCTTTTGCATTTGGCTCGGTAAACCAACCGACGAAGTTTTTGTTTTCAAGCTTCAAATTCATCGGGAGAGACATAAGCTTTGAATCGTAGGAAACGGAAATTTCTCTATTTCCCGATACCTCTGCTCCTTGGTAATCAAGAACGACGGTATATTCTTTATTCTTGAACTGCGGGAAAAGGGTCATGTTTTTGTTGTCGGTGAATGGTGAAAGGGAGTTTCCTGTTGCGCTGACATACTGCGTGCCTCCGCTTTCAAGGTCAAAGAGTCCCAAAAATTCATAACCGAATTTTTCGGGAATGCTTTCAAGGGAATATACATCACCGTTTTTGACGGTTATGGAATGATTTCCCGTGCTATCGGTATATTGAATTGTGTATGTAGTATCAGGGCTTTGCGATGAGGTTTCGCCATCTCCGCCACATGCAGTGAGCATAAACGCACCGAGTAATGCGAAAAGCATGGCTAAAACTAAACTTATTTTTTTCATTTTTTCTCCTTCCGTTGGTTTCACCCGCGAGTATATTTTTACATATTTATAGTATATCACATTGCCATTATATTTGTCAATATGCACAATTAACAAATCCCCCCCCCGTTTTTTTGTGCAAAATATACAAAATTCACATATTTTTACAATTTTTTGGGGTGGGGATTAGCAGTTGAATTTAGCACGATATATGGCATACAAATATGGGATGAGAGAAAATTCATTTTTACCAAGATACTTGTAAAATTTTACACACTCAACACAAAATAAACAATTCAAATTATACAACGAAAATTTTGTGCAAGGGATTGAAATGTGTGGGGTGGTGTGGTAAAATAAGTGTGAATTAAAGTAAAGGGGTAAAAGTATGAAGGACAAGAATGTTTTAAGGCTTGTTATTTCGGCGCTATGTTTAGCGATTGCGTATGTATTGCCGTTTTTGACGGGACAAATTCCGCAAATTGGCTCAATGATTTTGCCGATGCACATTCCCGTTTTACTTTGCGGATTTATTTGCGGTTGGAAATGGGGACTTAGTGTTGGATTTATTTGTCCTATTCTCCGCTCACTTACACTTGGCGCACCGGTATTTTTCCCTATGGCAATTTGCATGGCGCTTGAACTTGCTACTTATGGTGCGATTTCGGGACTTTGCCACAAGATTTTGCCAAAAAAGAAGATTTACATATACGTTTCTCTACTTATCTCTATGATTTTAGGTAGAGTTATATGGGGAATAGCGATGGCAATATGTTTAGTTATTACGGGTAGTGCATGGACTTTCAGTGCGTTTATCACAGGCGCATTTTCGAATGCTATCATTGGAATTATAATCCAAATTGTGCTTGTTCCTGTTTTAGTTATGGCTACTGAGCCACGGGTGGCGAAATCTAATGAGTAATTTTGATAATTTGGCAAAAAATGGCGCATATGTGTTGTTTAAACCGCTTTTTGATGAGATAAATTCACGGCTTTCAAAGGGGGATTTAATTCTCGCTATTGATGGTGGAAGTGCAAGTGGTAAAACGACACTTGCCTCGCTCATTCAAGAAACTTTTGGCGGGGTTATATTCCATATGGACGATTTCTTTTTACCACCCGAAATGCGCACGCCTGAACGACTTTGCGAGGTTGGTGGAAATGTGCATAGAGAAAGATTTCTTTCAGAGGTGCTTATTCCTCTAAGTGAGAAAAAGGCGGTAGAGTATCGAAAATTCAACTGTTCAACGGGCGGTTTTGGTGATATTGTTTCGGTTGCTCCTTCAAGACTTACTATTGTTGAAGGAGTTTACTCGATGCACGATGAACTTTGTTCTTACTATGGTCTTTCGGTGTTTTTAGAGAGTGACAAAGAAACACAAAAGAACCGAATTTTAAATAGAAATCCAAGCAAGGCTATGCGTTTTTTCAACGAATGGATTCCCCTTGAAAATATTTATTTTGAAAAAATGAACATCAAGGGCAAGTGTGATTTTACATTTAATACAAAATAAAAATCTACGCACACAGGGTGCGTAGATTTTTTGTTTATTTTTTGTTTGGAGTCCAACTACTCTCGTCCATTTCGCCATCGGTTTCAAGTTCGGAATTGGTATCTTCCTCGCTCTCTTTTTCCGATTCGGTTTCGGTTTCGGACTCGGTTGAGGAGTCAGTTTGGGACTCGGTTTCGCTTTCAAGGTGCGACTCGCTTTGCGACTCGGACTCAACACTGCTTTCCTCTTCACTTTCGCTTGATGTTTCGCTCACCGACTCACTTGATTGGTCGTTTGAGGTTTCGCTTGTGCTTTCGGTTTGAGTGTTTGACTCTTCCTCGCTTGATGCACTTGACGAGGACTCCTCTTCACTTTGCGACACGCTTTCGATTTGCGATATGCTTTCCTCTACTGAACTTTCCTCACTTGACGAACTTTCTTGTGAGGACTCACCGTCGTTTCCACAAGAGCATACAAGCATTGCCACAAGAAGAAGTGCAAGAACTAATATTAAAAGTTTTTTCATCATTAGCCTACCAAGTTTATCCAAAAATTCGCATCGAAAATTGCGCTTTTTTCATCTTCTTTATCAATGCCTTCAAGTCTATCGATTTTAACACTTGCGCCGATGCTTGCAGTGATGACATCGTTGCTTTCAAATCCGTCAATTTCTATTATGGGAGTTTCGTATTTTTTCATTGGTTGCCTCCTGTTAATAGATTATCAACGCAGTTCCAATACTGTTGAGCAACTTGCTCATCGGTAAATGAAGAACCGTAAATTCTTGCCTCGTAAAGTTCATAACCTGCATAAGAGCCAAGGACTTCTCCGCTATACTGTGGGTTATAGCCGATACCGATAACATAGTCGTTTCCTTTTCCGCCAAGGAATGTTCCGTTTCCGTAATCAGCACTTGCAACGAGGATACCGTTGATATAAAGGCTCATCATATTTGTTTCTGCATTGAAAGTTCCAAGAACATGGATTAAATCCCCTGCGTAAGCAACAGGTGTTGTTCCGTTCATATCTGATGTTGCAGAGTAGTTACTTCCTTGTCCGTTTGAGTTTCTTTCAGTCGAACCGATTTGGAATGTGAGTTGTCCGCCTGCCTTTTCACGAAGGTAAAGTGTTGTTCCGCCACTGTTACACGATGTGATAAGACCTACTGTTTTACCGGGGAGGTTATCGAGTTTCAAGAAAATCTCGAAGGTAACGGAGTTCATTACAAATTCGCCCCATTGTTCATCAGTTGTGATGTCGTTAAAGTTAACGGTCATATAGTGACTATTTCCTTTTTCAACAACGAATGCATCACCTGTCTTTTCCTGTCCGTTATAATCAACGGTTGTTTCTTCGATTGAACCACCGACAACAGTTACTGTTGCGTTACCTTTTGCGTCAACCGCTGTGCCGTCTACAAAGTCGAGGTCGAAATATGCGTTTGGCACTTCAACTGATGTTGTCGGTTTTTGAGCGGTAGGAATTTCAACCTTTGGCGCTGGGTGTTTATCACCGTCAAACGCTGTTCCGTCGTATGGAAGGTCAAGGGTTACTGTCATAAATCCCGAAACAAAGATTTGTTTAACTGTTTGGTTATTTTCAAGATATGCGTTTGCGTAGTCACCGATGTGTGAACGATACCAGTCTTCGCACGCAGGGTAAAGAACATATTTTGCGCCTACATTTTCGTAGAGTTTAGCGATTGTTCCCGAACTATTAAGTCCGTGGTGAGCAACCTGAACAAAGTCGCACTTCACAGTGCTTGCAAACATATTATTATATCTTGATGCGCCAACATCGGACACATCACCGATAAACATAATCTTTTGTCCGTCAACCTTTACTGTAAAGATTGTTGATGATGAGTTAAAGTCGTAATTTGCAACTGTTGATGGGTAGAGGTCCTCAAATGTTTGAAGAATTTCAACTTCGGCATTTGCGTAGTAGAGTTTATATCCGCTACGGGCAGTGACGATTTCAACATTCGGTAAGTGGGTTTCAATCATGCTTCTAAAATATGAATATCTTTGTTTTGAACTGTCAAGCATATATGAAGAAGCGCTTGCACGAATTTCATCATCGGGTGGGAAGTTATAAACGAGTTGGTTTATTGTAACATCTGCGTGGTATTTTTCAACGAAGTAGTTGAATGTTCCGATATGGTCACCGTGGCAGTGAGTAAATATCCAACCTGCAATTACAATTCCATCATCGGAGCCGTTTAGGTCTACTAATACATTGTAGAGTTTATCCGCTTCAAGATAGTCGTTTTCGCACCATCCACCATCAACGATGAAGAATGTGCCGTCCGCCAAGTGAATGACATAGGACATTCCTTCCTTAATGTTACCTTCATCGGAAAGTTGAATTTGAGTAATGGTTGAGCCGTTTTTGGTTTCATAGGTTTTTGCTACAAGATTGCTTGGTGTTTTGCCGTCTTGCTTTGAAATTGTAACCTCGTTAAGTGTTGGGAAGTATGCGATATTTATAAGCACACCGTTTTTCTCATAGAGGTAAAATTTGTTTCCGTTATGCTCGTTTTCCGAGAGTTTAGTGTATCCGTTTTCAAGAAGACTTGCAATATAGTCGGCAATTTCAATATCGAAGGTGTTCAAAATTTTGAAAGTTGCGGTATCATTACCAACATGCTTTGTAAATGTTGCGTTTGAGTGTCCGTATTCAACTGTGCCGTCGATATTTATCCAGTTTGTATACGCCTTCATATCTGCGATATGATTAAGAGTATCAAGAGCATCTTGATTTCCTGTATAATCGCCATCTTCAAGTGTTGCCTCGGCTACACGGACGATGTTAACCGCGTTTAGTTTTGTTCCCTCAACTGAGGAAGCAAGTCGAGCGGACTCAACAGTGTTTACATAAACGATTTGCTCATTTCCGTTTGCGTCGATAAACTTAACATAGCCAAGAATAACAAATTCTGTATTATACGCTTTGGCTGTATCGGCAAAACCTGTAAGGGCAACTCTATATGAATGATATCCCTCTTTTGTTTCATCAACGAAGAAATATTGCTTTTCACCGTTTTTAAGGGCAGGAGCGAACGAGACTTTACCGCCGTCTATTGCCTCTTGGGAGTTAAGAATTCCGTTAAGTGCTTGTGCTTCTATTTTTGTTGTAACTACCGCACCGTATTCGATATTGCTCTTATCAATACCTACAAGAGTGCAAAATGTGTTATATGCGTCTTCATCAAGGTGGAATTCTCCACGAATACCCGAACCACTGCCGAGGTAGATTGCAACGCCTGTTGATTCAAGCATTGGTGCGCCCATTTTAACATTACCGTTTTTAGTGCCGATATAGTCTTCTTCACCAAGACCGAAATAGCCGTCAACAGTATGTGTGCCTGCTTGGTCGGTGCAACCGAAGATTATTCCGCGACTGTTGTCGTCAGTTGAGTTAAGTTCACCTGTGCTAAAACAGTTTTCGATTTTGCCTGAATAGAAAAATCCAACGATACCGCCAACATTATTGCCATTTCCTTCAAGTGTTCCTGCATTATAGCAATTTATTATGCTCTTATGTGAAGCGCCTGTATACCAAACACATCCAACAATACCACCAAGGTCAACGCCTTTGTTTATTGATTTTCCGCTGATTGTTCCGTAGTTTTTACAGTTGGTAACTGTTGCTGTATCAAACAAAACTCCTGCAATACCCGCAACATTTTTTCTACCGTAGACAGTTGCATAGTTTACGCAGTTGTCGATGTTACCGCTTGAAAAAAGTTTTGCAACGATACCTGCGGTTTTGTTTGAACCGTTAACTGAGCCTGTTACGGTAAGGTTTTTAATTTGTCCCGAAACAAGGGCAAAAAGTGCGTCAAGGGTATCTCCGCTTTGATCGGTTAGTGCGTTGATTGTGAGTTTGACTGTGTGTCCGTTTCCGTCAAATACACCTTTAAACTCGCTTTCGATAATAGCACCTGTGTCGCTTGAAAATTCAAGGTCGGCATCAAGTTTATAGTGTGCTGATGTTGAGTTTGAAATTTGCGTAAAATCAGACTCTGACTTAATGATGTAAGGGTCGGCTTGTGTTCCGCTACCTTCAAGTGCATTTGCGCTTATACAAAATGCCATCATTAGAGCCACTACCATAATTAGAAATAGTAGTTTGCGTTTCATAAATGTTTCTCCTTGCGGGGACGCCCCCGCGGGCATAGATTTTGTATATTATAATTATAGCATAGGTTGCTCTTATTCGTCAATTCGCATAATACACGAAATGATATTGCGGTTTTTGTGCAATATAAACAAAACACGCACTGTGTAAAAATAGCGCGTGTTTGAGGGTGTTTATTTAAAGAAGACCATAAGGAGTGTGCCGATGGTCATAAGGGCAAGTCCGACAAAGGCTTTTTTCGAGAGTTTTTCTTTGAATACGATATAGGAAAAGGCGACGGTTACGATGATACTGAGTTTATCAATCGGAACTACTACACTAACAAGTCCTTGACCTATTGCGTAATAGTAGCAAAGCCACGAAGCACCAGTTGCGACACCTGAGAGTGATATGAACAAAAGTTCCTTTTTATCGAGGTGTTTAAGTCCTGTATGTTTTCCTCGTGCGATAACAATTCCCCATGCCATAACAAGAACGACGGCGGTGCGAATTGCTGTGCCGAGGTTGGACTCTACACCCGTAATACCGACTTTTGCAAGGATTGAGGTAAGGGCGGCAAAAACGGCGGAAAGAACTGCATAAATTATCCACGAGCGCCCCTCTGTTTTCCCCTCAGTTTTCTTCTTTTCCACCATTAAGAAAATTCCTATGCCCAAAATGGCGGTGGCGATTAGTTTCCACGCAAGATTTGAGGTTTCGCCAAAGCAAATTATGGCAAGAAGGACTGTTAAGATTGTGCTTGACTTATCAATCGGGACAAC
>JAZNJK010000077.1:0-3572 GCA_045578005.1 Eubacteriales bacterium
CGCTTGGCCTCCGACTTGAAGACCTTCAGCCTTAAGAGCGCCACGGAATGTGTCATCAGCGAGAAGCAATGCTCTTGCAATACCATGACGGATTGCACCTGCTTGACCTGAAATACCACCACCGGTAACATTAGCAACAACATCAAATTTACCCATTGTGTTGGTTGCTTCAAATGGTTGGTTCATAATGAGTTTGAGAGTTTCAAGACCGAAATAGTCATCAACATCTCTACCGTTAATTGTAATAGCACCTGTGCCTGGATAGAGACGAACTCTTGCAACAGATGACTTTCTTCTACCTGTTCCGTAGAAATAAGGCTTTGCACTTGTATACATATTATTCTATCTCCTTCCGATTATTTAACTTCGATTGGGCATTGTGCCTGTTGATTGTGGTTAGGACCAGCGTAAACCTTGAGTCTTGTGATGGACTTGTCGCCGATTGAGTTGTGTGGGAGCATTCCCTTAACTGCAAGTTTCATAGCGAGTTCAGGACGGGTAGCCATAAGAGTCTTGTATTGAACCTCTTTAAGACCGCCGATGTATCCTGAGTGACGGCGATAATACTTTTGCTCAAGTTTCTTACCAGTAAGAATAGCCTTTGAAGCATTGATGATGATTACGAACTCACCGCAGTCAGCATGAGGGGTGAATTCAGGGCGATGCTTTCCTCTGAGGATGTTAGCAGCAGCAACGGCTGTCTTTCCAAGAGGCTTGTTAGCAGCGTCAATAACATACCATTTTCTTTCAATGGTGTTGTTAGCCATAAAAGTTGACATTTGTAATTCCTCCAAATAAATTTTTGATTTTCGTGGTTGCCCACATCTTTATTGCTACAACATTATACCATTAAACCCCACTTCTGTCAATACCTTTTTTCAATTTTTTTCATTCAAATTAATAAACAAACATTAAATCTCGTTTTTTCTCGTGAAATCTCTTGTTTTCTCTCGTTTTCTCAATAAAAATTTTGCAAAAATTTTCGTAAAAAATCCTATTTTGCCCTTGAAAATCCATATAAAATAGAAAAAAAGAAGAGAGCCAAATTGACTCTCTTCTAATCTAATCACTTTAATGGTTTGACTTGCTTAATGCCCTTTTCGGTAAGCATTATATTACAAGGAATGTCAAACTTGCCCCTCGGTAGAGAAGGTGCAATAAGTTCGGTATAAGTCACACCAATTGTGCAACCTTTGTAAATATGAAGAAATTTATCGTAGTAACCCTTGCCGTAGCCAAGACGGTATCCGTAAACATCAAAAGCAAGTCCAGGAAGGAAACAAACGGGACTACCCAAAGTAGTTTCGGGATCGTAAATTTCAAGTTCTTCCTTTGGTTCTCTAATTCCGTAAGCCCCGATTTCAAAATCGTCAAATGAGGTTATAAAATGAAATTTCATCGTGCGAGTTTCCGTGTCGCATTTTGGAAAAGCAACGCGTTTGCCCTTTTCAAGAGCAGATATCGCAATTTGCATAACATCAATCTCCGACTTAATAGGTGCGTATAAAAGAATGATATCCGCATGCTTAAAACTAACAAGATTTTCAACAGTTGCGCATATTCTTGCACTACGCTGTGCGCGCTCATTTTCGTCAAGCGCATTACGACGGGCCGAAAATTCGGCTCTAATAAGGTCCTTTGCTCGTTTAATAGGAGTAATAGACATAATGTTTCCTCTCAATCAGTTAAGATAAAATGATTGCTTAATTCGTGTAGCCTCACTCTCGCCTTTAAGAGCGCAGAGAATTTCAATGGCAAATTCGTGTGAAGAGCCCATAGCCCTTGCAGTTATAATATTTCCGTCACGCACACAACCTGTGCCTGTAATAGTTGCCCCAATAAGTTCCTTTTCAAATCCAGGAAAGCATGTTGCACACTTACCATTTAAAAGCCCACGCTTGCCAAGTATAAAGGGAGAGGCGCATATTGCACAAATAAATTTGCCCTTTTCGTTTGCAAGCGAAATGAACTTGTCAACAACCTCGTCAGTGTCAAGATTAGTAGCCCCAGGAAGTCCGCCGGGAAGAATAATCATATCGAAATCCGCATTTTCATCGAGTTCATCTTTGTAAATGTCGCAAATCACAGGGATTTTGTGAGAACCCATGGCAACTTTGTCGCTAACACCGACAGTCTTTATTTGGACACCCGCACGCCTTAAAACATCAACAGTGTAAAGAGCCTCGATTTCTTCAAATCCGTTTGCTAAAAATATATAAACCATAAAAACTCCTAAATTTCAAATAAAATATCACAAAGCAAATTTTGTGGGCATTCAAAATCGGTAATCTTCATCAACAGTCCTTTTTTTGCCCCTTTGCAAAGAACACCCTTGCCACTTGCATAGGCAAGAAAATCACCGTCAAAAAGAGCATACCCGATTTTTGCGCCGTTACTTGTAAGAATTTTAATTTCAAAACCATCAACACTTGCCTTGAAAATGTCAAATGTCTTAACAATCGAGTCCGATTCAATGTGAGTAAAATATAATGATTGAAAATCACCGTCAAATTCTTCAAGTGTCGCACCCTGTGGCAAAATAATTGAAGTTTCATCACCTAAAAGAGATATAACTCCATCTACACTTGATGTAAAACCAAGTCCTTCATAAAGCGAAAATAGAGAAGCGTCCGCAGGAATTGTGAGAAGAAAATCATAAAATTCGTTTGCGTAAAATTCTCTAACATAAGCAAGTAATTCTTTAAATAATCCTCGCCCACGCTCACTTTCGACAATAAATGCCCCGTAAATATAAGCACCGCTTTTTATTGAGTATCCGTGTTTAAAACTCACATCAAATACACAAAGCCCACCGCAAAATTTATCATCATCGTAAATCTCAAAAACTTCGCTCGAAACATTTATTACCTTGTCAATAAAATCATAATCGTCACCAAAAACGGAGTGAAAACCGCCCCTGTAATTGTCAGTGACTCCTTGCGTTACTGAAATCAAAGTTCCAAAACCTTTCTGTAAATTTCATCGGCTATATCGTCAATTGTGCGTATTTCATCACCGTTATAACACTTAATTCTTTTCCAATTAAGTGCTTCACAAGAGAATAGAGCCGCATCGTAGCATTTTTCCATATAAGCGGTGTCAAGTTCGTGAATATCCATTTTGCGACCCGTTTCGGCACTTCTTGAACGCACAAGCGATAGCGAAAGTTTTGGCGGAAGTTCAAGATAAATTGTCGCATCAGGCGTTGGAAGACCGATTTTTGAAAATTCAAAATCCCAAAGCCACGAAAGAAATTCGTCCCATTCCTCGCGTGGAAGTTTAGATAACTGATGCACCGCATTTGCCGAAGTGTATCTGTTCGCAATAACATATGTTTCAGGGTTGGAAATGTCGTTTATCCAATCCGTCTTGTAACTTATGTATCTATCACACGCGAAAAACATCGACGCAACATGCGCATTCGTGTCGGAAGGATTTTTTCCAAGTTTTCCGTCAAGATACATTCTAACAAAAAGTGAACTGTCATTTTCATAAACAGGGAAGGAGAGCGTGCGCACACGCTTTCCCTCACTTTTTAATTTTTCAACAAGTTTGTCGGTTTGAGTGCCTTT
>JAZNJK010000078.1:0-3073 GCA_045578005.1 Eubacteriales bacterium
GCTATTTTTACCGGGTTCAGTAAGAGTTCCTCTATATTCTTTAAGTTCATCGGCAGAAAGATCGCAAACATACGCTTTTCCGTCCTTTATGAGTTTTATAGCGAACTCGTAGCACTTGTCAAAATAGTCAGAACCGTAAAAAATACCACCCTCGGGTTCTGCCCCAAGCCATTTAAGATCCTCATAAATGCTATCTACATATTCAGTATCTTCTTTTGATGGATTGGTATCATCATAACGAAGATTGAATAATCCACCGTATTTCTTGGCAGTTTGATAGTTAATCCAAATAGCCTTCGCACTACCTATATGAAGATATCCGTTTGGTTCAGGCGGAAAACGGGTGTGTATTCTATCCGCAAAGCCCGACGCAATATCCTCATCAATTATATCGTGTATAAAATTTGAACTCATTTCTTCCATAATAAACCTCTTAAAGTGAATTAATCATATCGTTTATTCTTTTGATTACTCTATCGTAACCTAAAATTTGCATTACAGTAAACATATCGGGAGAGTTTTCTTTGCCTGTTACCGCAATTCTAATGAACATGCTAATATCAGAAACATTGCCCTTATAAATATCAGGATTTTCCTTATACGCTTTCATATCCGATGCAAATCCAAGCATATCGGCAATATCTTTGATTTTTTCAAACCAAGCATTAGTGTCATCAGCAACATCAAATGTTTTTGCAAACTCGGTAAGAGTAGCCTTTATATCACTCTTGTCAAATTTTTCGGGATACTCATTCTTAATTTCAAAAAAATCATCAAAGAAAAAGTCAATGTAGTCCCTAACATCTTTCCAAACAGCAATATCTTTTCTTGGCTTTTTACCGCCTCTACCAATGGCGAATATAGACTTTGTATATTCAGGACAAGCGCTCATTTGATTGTAAAGTTCTACATCGAATTCTTTTGCCCATTCGCACGAAAGTTCATAAACCTTGTCCGCACTCATTCTTGAAATTACATTTTTTGAAACATCGTTCAATTTAGCAAAATCGAAAAGACAGCCCGAAGTAGACATCTTTTTTATGTTGAACGGAAAACTTGTATAAGGCTTGTCCGCATTTTGCATATGCCATTCCTCATAGTTTGAGTTAAGAAGTGTCATAATATACTCGCAAACTGCCTCTGGGCAATATCCCATAGATGTATAATCATCCATATTTGCGCCCATATCACGCTTTGAAAGTTTTTTCTTGTTTCCATTCTCGTCTATGCGCATAATTTGAGCAATGTGCATATATTTTGGAAGTTTAAATCCAAGATATGAGAAAAGTTGAATATGCTTTGCAAGGCTCGGTAGCCACTCTTCTCCGCGAATAACATGTGTAGTGCCCATAAGATGGTCATCAACAGCGTGTGCAAAGTGATAGGTTGGAATGCCGTCAGATTTGAGAAGAACAAAATCCTCATCATTTTCGGGTATTTCAATCGTTCCCTTTACGAGATCCGTAAACTTTATTTTCTTTTCGGGATCAGCACTTGCAAGAATTCTCAAAACAAAAGGATGTCCCGCTTTTATGTGTTCTTCAACGCTCTCGATTGTAAAATTGCGTCTTGCGAGCATTTCAGCGCGTCTTGCCTCCGTCTCGGCAAGCCAGTCGGTATTCTTTATTTCTTCCTTTTTGTTTACTGAATGAAGTTCATCAAGTTCTTCCTCGGTTGTAAAACAAGGATATGCTTTACCCTCACGCACAAGTTGCTTTGCGTAAGTTTGATATATCGGTCCACGAAGACTTTGCTTATACGGTCCGTATGCACCGCGGTCGCAAATTTTTCCATTTTCATCAAGAATTGCGCCCTCATCAAAGTTTATTCCATATTTTGCAAGAGTCTTTATAAGTCCTTCTGCTGCACCCTCAACCTCGCGCTTAGCGTCGGTATCCTCAATACGAAGATAAAACACTCCGCCTGATTGGTGTGCTAATCTTTCTCCAACGGTTGATGGAAAAAGTCCGCCAAAGTGAACAAATCCTGTTGGGCTTGGTGCAAATCTTGTTACCTTAGCACCCTCGGGAAGTTGACGCGGTGGATATTTTGCCTCAATATCCTCAGGAAGATCGGTTATGTGAGGAAAAAGTAAGTCAGCAAGATAGTTGTAATCCATTTTATACCTCATAAAAATATATTATAATCTAATAAATTATAACATGGAAAAAAGCAATTGTCCATATATATTTGTAAAATTTTTACCTTAAAAACGAACTTTTTCACGGAATTTTCGCATTTATTTTTAATTTCTCTCAAAAAACAGTAAAACGAGTGCCGAAAAATCAGCACTCGCTTTTAGGAGGTATTAACTCAAAGATTCTATAATTTCTTTGAATTCTTTTGTTTCTCTTATACTTGAAAAGTCCTTTTCTTGTAGCCATTTATCCCTCATTCTTATTCTAAGGGGGCGTGGGTCGTTTGTTTCATAGTTGCTCTTAGTCCAACTCTTTTTACCAAGTAAAAGACTTTCATATTCTCCGTGGTCATTCGTATCAAACAACAAAGCATGTTTGGCAGCTATTTTCAAATGCTCAATTGCCTTTTCTTTATTTCCTAACCTTGCGTACTTTTCTGCAATACAGCAATAGTCATTAGCATTTCCATAGCAATCATCAGGGGGAGCTCCATCATACACAACATTATCAAGTTGTGTTTGCTTTTCATAAAGTTTCAAAAGCTCTTCATCGCTTATTCCCCTTATACCAGTCATTTTATTTATTCCGCCACTGAGAATTTCATAGCCTGCAATTATTTGATTTCTTGCGTGTTCTAATTCCTCACCATCTTTTAATGCCCAATAAATGTTGAACTCTCGGCAATGCTCCCATGAAGGTAGTGCTTCATAGATTCTTCTGCCTTCCTTTTTTCTGCCCTGCTCGCAATGATTAAAGGCTAAACGTATAGTTGCTTCAAGCCTTACATCTTGGTCGGTGCAATATTTCATAATGCGTTCACCAAGCTCGGTAATTTCAGCATCATATTTTTGCATATTTTCTTTCCATTCGCTAAGTCCACCATCGCTATCGCCCGATATAAGTCGGATCGTAGCCATGTCGTTCTGTGAGCCAAG
>JAZNJK010000079.1:0-2099 GCA_045578005.1 Eubacteriales bacterium
TGGGTAAGTTCCTTTTCGTATGTGTCCATAATGGCAAAGAGGATTTCGTCCGCCTCTTTTGTCATACCTACATTGAACATAGCGGTTAGGAAGTGGAAACCGTTCATACCGCTAAGACCACCGTTTTCGTATCTTCCCCAATCGGACATACAAGGCCAGTAAATTGTGTCGGACTGTGCCACGGGTTGAGCATTTCCGGGGATACCGAAACGAAGGTCGCCATATCCCTCTTTTTTCATAATAGCAAGGAGTTTTTTAAGCATCTTCTTGCCCTTATCACGAGGGATTAAGCCCTCATTGATACCCATTGAAACGGCAAAAGTGAACGCATAGTCGTGCAATTTACCGTTTGCGCTAATCCAACCTACCATAAGTTCGGTTTCGGGATTATAGAATGTATCAAAGAAGTTTTTGTCGAATTTTTCGAGTTGTTTTTCGTATTTTTCAGCCACATCTTCGTGTATTTTGAGTTTACGAAGGAGTGAGCTAAGTTCACGAAGGGCACGGTGAGCGAGGTAGTTGAAGTAAATATCCTTGTGACCGAATGCGAAGTTGTCCCACCAGTTACATTGACCGCCCCTTTCCCAAGGTTGCCCCATATAGTCGCCTGGGTAGTCCGCCTCGAAAATTCCGTCACCATCGGGGTCGCAAGTCATAAGGAAATCACCCGCTTTGATTGCGTAATCAATATATTTCTTTGCAAATGCTTTGTTCCAATTAGCGATACCGCAAAGACCGATAATTGCGCCAGGGGTAGAGTCAACAGCGCCGACATTGTGTGTCTTTTTGCGCTTATAGAAACCGCAACTTACATCACCGTCTTCGCTTTGCGCATCGACAAATGACCTTGCGATTTGTTTTTCGTATACCTTACGCACCATATCGAATTGCTTGTCGTTCTTATCAACGATTTGGAGCATATCGGACTTCATATGAATTGCAAGGTGTGCTGTGCCGTTAAAGTAGATGTTGTCACCCATATCAAAAAGTTCACGGTTTACAGCAAAGGAGTTTATCCAGTTGCGTTTAAGACCGTTAAAACGGGGGTCATTTTCATCGGGGAGTGGCGGATAGCACTCATCAAGCACGGTAAAGGTGATATTTGCCTCGCTAATCGGCTTGCTCGACATAAATTTGAGGTAGGAGAAACCGTAGTGAAGACCGTGCATTCTGTTGTGGTTGTGGCTATGGTTGAGGTAGCCGAGGTCAAGACCGTAAAAGTCGCTCGACATTGTAAGTTCCTCTACACAGTAAATGCTTTTATCGGTTGATGAAATCTCAACACGGCCAAAATCGGGGAAGTGAACGATAAGCGGAAGGTCGTATCTCGTTTTGTAAAGCACGAGAGGGTTGTCACACTTAATGCGCTTTGGCATTCCCTTGCCGATGATACTTTTTGTCCAAATTGTAGGTGGGGCCGTCTTAATTGACCAGTTTATGTCGAAAATGTTGCCCTTAAATGGCTTTTTAACATCAACGGAAAAGACCTTTTTGCCGTCAAAGGTGTATGTAACGCCTTGACCATTGTCGCCTGTGAATGATATGAAATTTTCGCCCTTTTCCATAGAGGTTGGCGCTTTTTTCTTGAAAATACCCGCTGAACCGCCTCTGCCTGGGAGAGCCAAGTTGTAACTTGCGTGTTTATCCCTGTCACGACCGCCTGACTCAATGCCAAAATAGGCGAGAAGTGATGTTTTTTCGTCAACCGTTGCGGAGAAAAAGTCCGAGTTGCATGTCCAAAATTTGCGATTTTTCATTTTGTGTCCTCCAAAATTGTTTCTATTCTTATATTAACACGCACGCGCGTAAAAATCAAGTAATTACGCGGTAAATCTTGAAATTAGTTTGAAAATGTGGTAAAATTATGGAAGACAACGAGTTGTCGAGAATTGCAACTGTGTTGCATGAATTGTGCTATGCACATGAATTGCGATAAATCGCATGAATTGACCTGCGGTCATGAATTGGCTAACGCCATGAATTGTTCACAAGTGAACATGAATTGCAACTGTGTTGCATGAATTGTGCTACGCACATGAATTGCGATAAATCGCATGAATTGACTTTCGGTCATGAATTGTGCTACGCACATGGAGTTT
>JAZNJK010000080.1:0-18604 GCA_045578005.1 Eubacteriales bacterium
AAACACCATCAACAGGATAAATTTTAGGTATAGCGGAGTAGTTCCTTGAAATTCGGTTTAGGCGTATTTGAACACTTTGCACATCGTTTCCAATAGCCCCAATTGAAAGGTCCCTGTTTGGATAACTCGGTGTGTTGCTACCAATAGGCGCATTGCGGACAATTTCTATATCGTCACCATAGTAGTATTGTAAAATTTCAAACGGTGTGTATCCTTGCTCGGCAAGAGAAACCGTTCCCCACTGTTCAAGCCCCTCGCACTGTATCTCGCGTCCGTCACAGTATGCGGTAAAATACGGCTCAACACTTCCCGAACGCACAACATAGTCGTTAAAAATCTCATCTACAATCCTTGAAATATTCTCAAAAATATCTCTACCATAAACAAACGACTGGTCAATCGTTGTTGAATTCGTTATGTCAAAGTCATATCCCCTTGACCTGTAATACTCCGTGTAAATTCTATTAAGTGCATATGAAACCTGCGCATAAATATTAGCGCGAATGGCACTCTCGGGCCAAGTTGGATAAATTTCGCTCGATGCGACATTTTTAATGTAATCGGCAAAAGGGACAGTCACATTTTGCCCCGCTTGACTTGGTGGCGCTAAATGAACTGTAATGTAACTTGGTATAATAGGTTCGTTTGGCATATTTCCCCCTTAAAGATTGGTTTTTGGTGTAACGGTAAATCTGCCAATCCCGTCAGGCGTGAACGAATTTGGATTTGAATATTCCGAAAGCGGAATTAAGTCAAACGGTAAAATTGAAGTCACCCCTTCAAAAATCGGCACATCACTTTTCTCGGCAGAGTAATACCCGTCTGCACTTACCGCAATATTATAAGTAGTAAACGGCGACTCGTTCCCA
This sequence comes from Eubacteriales bacterium, assembly GCA_045578005.1. GTDB lineage: Bacteria > Bacillota > Clostridia > Oscillospirales > CAG-272 > RGIG2000. The sequence goes on from JAZNJK010000080.1 coordinate 870, forward strand.
GGACTCATTGATAACACTTTGCGCTTTGTCGCAAGAGCCACTTTTTCGCTCATTCCCGAAGGATTTGTGCGTAATGAGTAAATCACATCGTTGTTTTCTTCTCCCGAAGGATAAACATAAACCCTCGCCCCCTCAATCGGAATCGCCCCCGAGGCTGTGCGCGTTTCTACTATTAAAAATCCTATATTTTCCGTCCCTTTATCCATATAAATCACCTCCGTATCAATTTCATATTATGCAAAAATTTTAAAAAGGTCTTGAAATTGAGATTGAAATAGAGTAAAATGCTTGTTAGTGAGTTCGAAACCATCCTCACTTAAAACAAAACTAAGGAGTAAATAAAATGAAAACAGCAAAAGAAAGATTGCTATCTCTTACCTATGGAGCAATTGTCGGCGCTATCTATGTAGCATTAACATGGATATCGGGCGCACTCGGCCTTGCAAGCGGAGCAGTTCAGTTAAGACTCGGTGAGGCACTGTGTGTTTTGCCGTTCTTCATCCCGTCAACATCGGTGGGACTTTTTGTAGGGTGTATCATTTCCAATCTTACAATGGCAAACGCACCGCTTGACATCATTTTTGGTTCTCTTGCTACCCTTATCGGTGCATATCTTGGCTCAAAAATGAAAAATAAGTGGCTCGTGCCAATCCCAACAGTTGTGGCTAATACCGTAATTGTGCCAATCCTAATCCTCGTTTGCTACACAGCAAAAGAAACTTGGTCACTTGGCACATACACATTGACCGCGCTTGGAGTTTTTGCAGGAGAAGTTTTGTCCGCTTATGTTCTTGGAATACTACTTCTTCTTGCAATTCAAAAACGCAATTTGTTCAATTCCAAAAAATAAAAAAGCGGAGAAATCCGCTTTTTTCTATTGATTTTAATTTGCAAATATGATATTATATAAGTAATGAAAAAACAAGGAGAAACCCCATGGCAAGAAGAAGCAAAAAAGCAACTCAAAGAAGACTTAAAAAGAAAATTATTTCCGCCATTATCGCTATAATCATAGCACTTATCGGCGCATTTGTGGCAACCAGACTCGCAAAGGATGATGAAACCCCCGATTACGAAATTCCCGAAGGAAGTGTTGAATATCACTTCATCGACATCGGTCAAGGCGATGCTGAACTGATTTTAGTAGGAGATAAAGCAATCCTTATCGACTCGGGTGAAAACGGAGAGGAAGAAAGAGAAAAACTTGTAAATTACCTTGCGAAGTATAATGTTACTGAACTTGAATATTTCGTAGCCACCCACCCCGACGCCGACCATATCGGCTCGGCTGACTATGTCATAAATAATTATAAAATAAACAATGTCATTCTCTCGCCAAAAGAGCATACAACTAAAACTTATGAAAGAATGATTACCGCTATTGAAAACAAAGTCGAAAGCGGAGAAATCAAAAATGTCTATATCGCAGGATATGACGATTGTCCTCTCGGCACAAAACTTATGGTTGATGAACTTGAAATGACAATTCTCGGTCCTGTTGACCCTGAAGATTACCGTAAAGATGATAATAATAACCCAAGTGTTGTAATTATGGCAAGATGGGGCAAAACAAAGGTGCTTTTGACAGGTGATGCCGAGAAAGAGGCGGAAATTAAACTCGTTGAAAAGTATGGCTCACAACTTGATTGCGATATTTTGAAGGTTGGACACCACGGCTCTCATTCTTCAACTCACTCAGCAGACCCAAGCGAGGGAATTTCTTTTGGATTTTTACACTATGTAAAACCGACATTTGCAGTTATCTCGTGCGGTGAGGGTAATAAATACGGACACCCACACAAAGAAACACTTGATGAGTTAAGTGCGAACAATGTGGAAATAATCCGCACCGACCTTGAAGGCTCGATTGTCTTCGTATCCGACGGAGAAACAATGACCCGTAAAACCGAACAATAATCAATAAAAAATCTCTTGCAACAGCAAGAGATTTTTGTTATTTATGTTTTAGCAAGCGGAATTAACCAACTTTTTGGCAAAATTTTGGCAAGAACTCTGTAAAATTTGTAGAAAGGGTGTGGCGTGTAGACCGCTTTTCCTCTTTTGCAAGCCTTAATTCCGCCAAGTGCGGTTTTAGATGGTGAACACCTTGGTAATGTGTCAAATGTTTTCGACGCACCCTCGCCAATTCCTGCAACCGCTAAAAATTCCGTGCTCATAGGACCGGGACAAACCGCAGTTACATTGATTTTTCTGTTTTTTAATTCATATCTTAATGAACGTGAAAAACTCATAACAAATGATTTTGTCGCGGAGTAAACGCTCATTCTTGCATTCGGCACAAACGAGGCAATAGAGCAGGTGTTTATAATGCTCGAATGCTTTGACATATACGGCAAAACGCATATTGTCATAGTTACAAGCGCTTTGTCATTTAAGTCGATCATTCCACCCTGTGTTGTGTAGTCCGCCTCGTCAACGCGACCAAGCACACCAAATCCCGCATTATTTATAAGGAATGAAACATCAGGCTTTTCACTGTCAAGTAAGTCTTTGAGTTTTGAAATGTTCTCATCAAGAGTTATATCCATAGGAATACATCTTGTGTTGACCTTGCCAAATTCATTTTTGACCGTTTCAAGCCTATCTTTGCGCCTTGCAATCAACCATATTTCATCAAGGCCTTCGTTTTGTAAATGCTTGTAAAACTCTACACCAAGACCGCTTGATGCACCTGTGATAATAGCGATTTTACTCATAATTAAAATCCTAAGTTTTTAAGGAAGATAACCGCATTCTTGCTCCAAAATGAAACATCGTTCTTATCATAAGCAAGACCGAGTCCGTGACAACCGAGCGGATAAATGTGCGCCTCAAAGTAAACTTTATTCTTTGTAAGCGCCTCAATCAACATAATAGCATTTTCGATAGGCACGCAGTTGTCAGTTACAGTGTGCCAGATAAAGCAGGGAGGAGTATTTGCGTCAACATTTAATTCGTTTGAGAACATCTTGATAAGCGACTCATCGTCCTTTTCATCTCTCAAAAGATTTTGGCGAGAACCCATATGTGTCCAAGGCTCTTCAAAAGTTACAACAGGATAGCATGGCATAAACGCATCAGGTCGCGCACTTAACTCGTCAATAGCATCACTCTTTGGATAAGCCTCAAAATTGTAAAGTGTTCCCGATGTGCAACAAAGGTGACCGCCGGCTGAAAAACCGAGTGTTGCAACCTTCTCATATCCCATTGAACGCAAAACACGGATTGCTCTTTGAACATCACTAAGCGGAGCAAACTTGTTGCAAGGATAAACATTGTAGTCAAGAGTGTAAGCGTTGATACCGCCTTCGTTAAACATCAAAGCGATAGGCTCTTTTTCGTGATCCGCTTTTCCACCGTATCCACCGCCTGGGCAAACAATAACCGCAGTTTTGTTGTCGTTTACCTTGTATTCGGTAATAGAAGGACGGAAATTGTCTTTTGAATCATTGATGTAAGGGGGATTTTCCCAAAGATAAATTTTGTTTCTCATAAAACACCTCGAAAAATTTTTATATCATTATTCTATCATGAAAACGAATGAATGTGGAGATTTTTTGCAAAAAATAATGTAAAAAAACGAAAAAATATTTCAAAAAAATGAAAAAAACAAAACTTTTTCAAAAAAAATAATTTTTTTCCAAAATTGTATTGACAAAGCGAAACTCTTGTGTTAATATATATAGGCACGAAAACGAAATGCCCTTGTAGCTCAGACGGTAGAGCACTTGACTTTTAATCAAGGTGTCCGGAGTTCGAATCTCCGCAAGAGCACCATAGAAAAAACCCACTTGCCAAAAGGCTTGTGGGATTTTTTTATTTTTGCATTTCTTAGGCAACCTTGATAAGAAAAAAGACAATAAGTCTACTTAGACCTATTTAACCGCTACATAGATTGGACAAAAAACGGACAAATTTTTTTGAAAAATTTTTTGTCCGTTTTTTGTCCAATGGCGTTTTTTATTTGTAACAAAAAGAAAGGGCTATGTAATTAAACATAGCCTTTTTTGTTTTTAATGCCCTTTACTTTTTATCATCACCAAATAACTGTTTAGCCAAATCTCTTGGTGATGAATGAACATAAACATTTGATGTGACCTTAATATCACTATGACCGAGAAACGATTTAACCGCAAATATATCGTGGCATTTCTCATATAGCAAAGTTCCGACAGTGTGTCGCATTTGCTTGGGCGTTAAACATCTAATGCCCATATCGAAAAAGAATTTGTTATATCTACTTGTAGTGAATGTGTGCGGAGATACATTCTTTCCTGTTTGCGATACAACGATATAGCCTGTTTTACGCTCGTTTTTTAACTCTTTCAATAAGTCATCGGGTATTGGTATAATTCTCTTGGATTTTTCGCTTTTAGGCGGTCCTATAACCGCTTTTCCATATAAATCGGTGCAAGCACGCTTAATAGACATAGTAGCGTTTTCGAAGTCGATATCTTCCCACTGTAAACCGCACAACTCACTAACACGCAATCCCATTCTAATTAAGATATGAATGTAAATTCCAAATCTATGCAAATAAGTCAAACTCACAATGCGCTCAACTTCTTCCTCGGTGTAAGTATCGGTTAGTTTAGAGCCTCTTGCGGATTTCGACACAATCGCAACACACGGATTATGCACTATAATTTGATTTGCAATAGCGGTATTAAACATTTGTGTCAAGCATAGTTGGAATTTGTCGAGAGCCGACTTTGACATTCCTTTTTTTGCGGTGAAAAAATTTTGAACCATCGCATTCGAAATGTGCGATAATTTAATACCTTTGAAATACGGTATAAGATGCTTTTCAACAGGGGAACGATATGTATATTCAAAAGTGTTTTCCCTCACATAAGGCTCTTTGTATTCCCACAGCCATTTATCCGCCCATTCTTCAAAGTTCATATCGACATTTGGATTTGCCATAAATCTATCCGCTTTTGCCTTTGCATCGCTTTTAGATTTTTTTGAACGAAAAATTTTTACAATAGGTTTGCCCTCTTTTGTGTGACCTATAACACGACTTACTCTGTAATATCCGTCATTGTTGGGTTTTTCTTTTTTTACTGCCATTGTTCGCTCCTTTCTTTAAGGTGTGTTTTTACCTCAAATGCGCACTTTTGCGCACTTTCTTTTATAGAATTTTCTTTTGAAATTGAAAATGTTTTCTTTACTTTGGTAATTTTGTTTTTCTTTTTTCTTTTGCTTCTTTTCTTTTTTCGTTTTATTTTATTGACATTTCTTTTCTTTTGCGCATTTATTAGTTGACTAACAAATTTCACCCTAACATAATTTAATTATCTTTTTTACAAGTCCAAGCACCTGCACACGCATAACATCAGCACCGTTAAAGCGCATTGTCTTATACATAGGATTGATTGAATGTAGTTCAATCCAAGTATCGCCATAAATAACCTTTTTAACGAGCGCATCCTCTTTGTCTACAAGGACACAGGCGATAGAGCCACTATCAACTGATGTTTGCTTATGCACTTGTATTAAATCGCCGTCCTCTATCTTGGGAAACATGCTATCGCCCTTGACTCTTATGCAAATTGTGTCCTTTGCCTCGGCATCGGTGGGAATGTATAACGGCTCATAGTCTACAACTTGGTCTATTGCCATAACTCCAAATCCCGCGCTTACACTCTCAAACACAGGAATATTATGTATATTGTTGCTATATACACCACCCACATTTGAAACGCTCTCTAACGAGGGCGTTTTTTCTATTTCCTCATAGCCGAGCAAATATCCTACCGAAACGCCGAAATAATCGGCTATTTTTTGAGCAGTAGAGGGATATGGTGTTTTTCCTTTTTTCCACCAAGTGACTGTGCCTGATGATATACCTAAATCCTTTGCAACAGTGTTTGGGGATTTACCCATTTGAATACATAAATTGTAAAAATTATTCCAAAATTTCATTTGTTAAAAATTCCTTTCGTTTTTTGTTTTTGTGCAACATAGCCAAAATCTCAAACTTTCTCAATCTTTGTTTTTGTGCAAAAGGTAGAAAACGCACAAACTTTGAAAAAGATTGCGATTTGCTATTGAACTTTGAGAAACATTGTGATAAAATATGAGTGTAATCATAAATTCCCCCTTGTAGAATAACACAATTTGTGAAACTTTGCAAGAGGGTAAGAAAAATTTATTAAAAGAGGTAAGAAAAATGGAAAAGGTAAAGGAAACATTATTCAATTTGACTTTGGAATGTTCAGACCGTTTTAACGAGGCGAAATCACATGAAGCACTCACAACATACGAAGCCAAATATTGTGCATTAAAACAGGTCATCAATGAAAGTGGACTTGAAAAGGAATGGAAAGAATTTCTCGACAAGGTGTTAGAGCAAAGAAAAGAAGTTAAGAAAAAACTTTAATAAAGAGGTAAAAAAATGACAAAGACAGTTATTGACAAAGGTAATTTTTATGAATTTCTATCCCTCACGGATAGGTATCAAGCGTTTTTCTTTACAATCCCTTTGGAAAATCCAAGATTTGAACTCCATTTTGATTGGTCATCGCAAACACCAGCAGGAAAATTCAATCCTATGATGTCAGCACAACTAATCGACACTAAAAAGCAAGGTTTTAGGAAATATGTCACAAAAGACTTGCATTGGGATTGCGTAAAAGAAAACACTACCACTCAATACAGAGTTTGGAAAAAACTCAACGATTGGGCGACAAAAGCTCTTGAAAATTATAATCTTGAAAGCGAGGACAACTAACCACATATCACGCCCTGTATCACAGGCAAATAAACAATAACGGCTCAAAAACTCCCATTTTACCGTCGCCAAACAGTAAACTCATAAGAAATCTCCATAAATTTGCTACACAAATAAATAGGAGTCGTGGCGTGATATTTATTTTAACAACAAAGAAAGGAAAAAAGAAATGCCCGAATTTATCAAGAAACGAAAGGCAGAGCTTGAAACGCTTTGCGAACAATACCCGATAGAAATACCTCTTGTCGAGGTTGCAAAATTTCTACATATAAAGCCCGAAAGCCTAAGGCGGTCAATACAACAAGGCACCTGCGGTTTTTGTGCGTTGGCTTGGCGGAATGGAACACGCCCGGCATTTAGTATTCAAACATTGCCCTTTTATCTTGCGATGACAGGGCAGAAAGGAGAAGAAATATAATGGCAATTGTAAACACAAAGCTTATGCGTGAGCTAAGAAAAGAAAAGGAGCTTACACAAGGAGAGCTTGCCGATAAGGTAGGCATAGGACAGTCCTTTATCAGCAAGATTGAAAAGGGACATTTAGAGCCGAGCTTGCAAACACTCGGCAGAATTGCAAAGGTGCTTGGAACTGATGCAAAAGCACTACTCAAATAATTTAAAGAGGTATGGAAAAATGGCGTATTTTAGGACTTGTTCGCTATGCGGAGCGACACTTGACCCAAACGAAAAATGCACTTGCAAGGCTGATGAAAAGAGAGCCAAAGACGAGGCAAAAATGAAACAAATGGTAAATTTTACAAAATCACTCTTGTCGAGTGCAAAAAACAAGAAAAGAGGTAAAAGAAAATGAAACTATTAGCAGTAGCAATTATCGGCTTGTGCGTGGTAATCGGTATTAACCGTCACGAGATTGCAAAGCAACGAAAAAGGATAAGAGCGCTTGAGGATGTCGTAACCGATATAGCACTTAAAGGCGACTTTTTTGATGCTTTTAATGATGAAAGCGAGGATGACAACGATGTTAAAGCGTGAGGGATATATGATGTTCAGAGGCGTAATGCGAATTACTTTCGCAGGGCAAAAGCCGATAGAGGTATATAGCACTTGGCTATACCGCCCTGACTTGAACTATTGGTATGGTAACGGAAGCAGCTACCACGAAAGCATATGCGAGGTGATTGCAGATGAAACACCTTGATAATGAATTAACCTATCCAAACGGAAATACCGAATTAACCTATCCGACATTAAACACAGGAAGAGCAAGCGAAGAGGAGAGAACAAGCTATGACACTTTTTGAAATAAATGAGGCTATGGAAAAAGCCCTTGAAAATGCAATAGACCAAGAAACAGGCGAGATTGATTTTGAGAAATACGAGGCGGAGATTGAGGCACTCGGAGTTGAGCGAGAGGATAAAATCAAAAACACCGCATTATTTATCCTTAATTTAAGAGCCGAGGCGCAGGCTTTAGCAGAGCAGGAAAAGAAATTTAAGGAGCGCAAACAGGCTTTGCAAAACAAGGAAAAGCGCATCCTTGAAAGACTACAATTTGACCTCAAAGGCGAGAGCTTTAAATGCACCGAGGTTGTTATATCCTATCGCAAGAGCAAGAGTGTAGAGATTATAGATGAAGAGGCATTTAACGCATCTGAAATCAATCCCGAATTTATCAAAGTGGAAACATATCTTAACAAGACCGCTATAAAGCAAGCAATAGAGCGTGGCGAGGCTGTGGCAGGTTGCGCTATTGTTGAGAAACAAAACATTCAAATCAAATAAAAGAGGTAATGAAAATGTGCAGAGATTTAAGAGCTGATGAAATTGATGTAAGAGTGCAGAGCATAAAGACCGATAAATCGGGAAATTGCAAAGGCGCAGTATTACTCTTATATAAAAACGCAAGGGTAGATATGGACATTCTTGATGAAACCTTTGGAAAATTAAATTGGCAGAGAAAGCACGAATTTAAAGACGGTAAGCTATATTGCACCGTCAGCGTGTGGGATGCCGAGAAAAAACAATGGATAAGCCGAGAGGATGTAGGCACGGAGAGCAACACCGAGGCAGAAAAAGGACAAGCATCTGATAGCTTTAAAAGGGCAAATGTCAATTTTGGCATAGGTAGGGAACTTTATACCGCACCGTTCATATATGTAAAAGCCGAGGATTTTAACTACTATGATACAGGGCGCAAGTCCGGAAATTTGCCGATATACGCAAGTAACGATAATTTTTCAGTTGCGGAAATTGAAGTTAAAAATAAGGTAATCGTAGGTTTGACAATTCGTAATGATAAGTCAAAGGCTATTGTATTTACATACGGCACCGTCAATTCCCAAAATTCAAGCGAAAAAGAAAAAGGCAAACAAACACACAAAGAAAACGCAAACGAGCCAAAAAAGGCGGTTGTTGAGCCTCAAAAGCCCACTATGACATATGAACAAGCATTAGAAGTTGTTCACGAGGGTAGAACTTTAAAAGAAATCTACAAGACCGAGCGACAATATATACCTTATGTGTTCGAGACAGGAACAAACGAGGTTAAACAAGCGATAGCGATTATTGAGGAAGTAATCAAGGCGAACAAACGATGAAAGCAAGAATTAAGGATTTAACTTTTAGCCGAGAGGGAGAGCAAATTATTACATTTGCCCTCGCTCGTGGCGAGGATGCACGAACAACATATGATAATTTACACGATAAAGATGTAAATATCGAGGTCAAACAATATCGCCAAAAGCGGAGTCTTAATGCAAATAATTACGCTTGGGAACTTATAACCAAGATAGCAGACAAGATGCTACTCGGAAAAGAAGATGTTTACTTGCGAATGCTCAAAGAATACGGACAAAGCGAGATGATAAGCGTTCTTTCGCACATAGATATATCGCCTTATTTAAAGTATTATGAAGAGGCAGGGCAAAGCACCTTAAACGGAAAAGAATTTACGCACTATAAGATATATAAAGGCTCAAGCGAGTTTGACACAAAGGAAATGAGCATATTTATAGACGGAATAGTGCAAGAGGCTGTAAGCCTTGATATAGAGGTTATGACACCAAATCAAATTGCGGATTTAGAGAGCGCATGGGTGGAATATGAAAAAACAAATACCAAGCGAAGCTGATGAGCAAATAACGGTAATTGAATATTGCGATTTAAAAGGCATACCGATATACCATATAGCAAACGAGGGCAAACGCACGAGATACACAGGCGATTTATTAAAGCGAATGGGAATGCGCACGGGATTTCCTGACTTGTGTGTGCCTGTCGCAAAGGGCAAATATCACGGTTTTTATATTGAGATGAAGTCACATAAGGGCAAACCTACAAACGACCAAATTTTGTGGCTCAAACGCCTTAAAGCGCAAGGCTATGCAACCGCTATATGCTACGGAGCAGGCGAGGCAATTACGATTATCGAAAAGTATATGAAAATAGAGGTGTAAAAATGGACAAAAAAACATTGGCAAATGTGATAGAGTGTCCTTATTGCAAAGATAGGGATTATAAGTTGGTGAGAGTCGTAAGTGTTGACTTTGATAATTACAACACAGGCGAATACACCGCCGAATATCATTGTAATAATTGCACAAATAGGTTTGGAATATCAATTGAATTTAAATATTCAATCATATAGGAGAGAGTTATGGAAAGAACAAAAATGACACAATGCCAGCGCATTATACAGTATATAAAAGACTTTGGTTCTATAACAAATAGAGAGGCGAGTTATGACCTCGGTATCTTGAACTTTGGAGCGAGGATGTCAGACCTCCGCAAACAAGGTATCATCTTAATAGCAACGCAGGAGCAATGCAAGAATAGATACGGTGAAATTTGCACATACAACCGTTACACATTAAGGAGTGACAACAATGAGTAAAGACCCGGCGTTCCTATTTTATAGTGCGGACTTTCTTGTGGGGACAATGGACTTGACCGATGAGGAAACAGGGCAATATATCAAACTTATTTGCTTACAACATCAAAAGGGAAGATTGAGCGAGAAAAGTATATTACGCATGTTTCCTACTATAAGCGAGGATGTTCTTGCTAAATTCGAGGTTGATGAGAACGGACTCTACTACAATCCGAGAGTAGAAGAGGAAATCGAAAAGCGCAATGCATTTGTTGAAGCAAGGCGAGAAAACGGAGCAAAAGGCGGTAGACCAAAAAAACCTACCGAAAACCTAAACGAAACCGATAGGTTAAATGTAGGTAAACCTACCGAAAACCTAAGTGAAAATGAAAATATAAATGAAAATATAAATGATATATTTAATTATTGGAATAATAAAGAGATTATAAAACATAGAGAATTATATACTGAAATTGAAATATCTATTAAAAAATCTCTTGAAAAATATACAATAGAGCAAATAAAAATTTGTATTGATAGATATGCAGAAATTTTGAAAGACACTCAATATTTTTGGAATTATAAATGGAGTTTGAAAGATTTTCTTAATCGCAAAGACGGAATTTCCTCTTTCACAGACGAGGGAAGCAAGTGGAATAGTTACCAAGAATATTTGAAAAAAAATAAAAGTAAAGAAACCCAAAAACCCGAAAATCCCTATGCAAAACTAAAAATAGGAGTGACAATATGACAAGTGAGGAAAAACAAGTTGAATTGTATAACAAGGCAAAAGGCGATTTGCACTTAATTGATAAATACGAATGTCAAAGGTGTAATAACAAAGGCTTGATATACAAGATAAGGGAAGGTGAAATAGTCGCTCAACAATGCGAGTGTATGAATGTTAGGCGTTCAATTAAGCTCTTGAATGAGAGTGGCTTACAACTTTTCGTGCAATCAAAGACCATTGATAACTACAACACCGAGTGCGAATGGCAAAAAAAACTAAAAAACGCAACCCAAAAATTTATTAAGCAAGACACAATTAAGTGGTTTTTTATCGGCGGTCAGGTCGGCATCGGGAAAACGCATCTATGCACATCAATTTGCCGACACTTTATCGAAAAGGGAATGCCAACAAGATATATGCTTTGGACTGATGTTTCCAAGCAACTCAAAGCCAAGATTAACGATGACGGTTATTATAGTATTATCAAACCCTATAAGGATATTGAAGTGCTATATATAGATGACTTTTTTAAGGTCAAAAAAGGGCAAATGCCTACAAATGCCGATGTAAACATAGCCTTTGATATTCTTAATTCAAGATTGTTTGACAAAAACAAGGTTACGATTATTTCAAGCGAGTTCACGATTGAACAATTAATGCCTGTTGACGAGGCGACAATTTCACGAATTGTAGAAAAGGCGCAACAATTCACTATCAATGTCGGAGAGGACACAAACAAAAACTACCGATTGAGAGGTATAAAACAATGAACGGACAAATGGAAAAAGAAAAGCAAATTGAGGAAATGGCAAGAGATGTTGCCGTAGGTATTCAAAGGGCAACAGAAGAATGTCGAAAAACGCCTAATTGTAATGATTGCAGGCTTGACGGTAAATCTGATTGTGCAAGTTACTTTATTGCCGAACACCTTTATGAAGAAGGCTACCGAAAGGCAAGCGAGGTTGTTGCAGAGGTTGTCACAGAAATCAAGAATTTCATTACAAATGAAATAGCAAAAAGAGAATATCGCACCGAAATTGAAATCAAAACGCAAGCAAAAACACATAATCGTGTTTGGGCTATGCTTGACAAAATCGAGGAAAAGAAAGGAGAATGATATGGCTTATATTGATAGAGAAAAGGTTATGACAGAAATAAACAGAATAGGTGGTCATAATCTTTGTGAATGGGACACAATCGGAGTTAAGGCTCTTATAGATAGACAACCCACCGCCGATGTCGTGCCGAGAAGCGAGGTTGAGGAAGCAAATTTAATCATTAAACAGTTAACTGACCAAATTAAAATGTTAAATGACCAAATTGAACAAGCCAAGCAAGAGGTTGCGAGGGAGATATTTGAGGAGATTGAAGAAGATTTAAACAATCTAATCAAGTATTATAAAGAAAAAAGAAAATATGTGACCGAAGTAGATTATAACGAACTTGAACAACTGTGTTGTGACATTAAAATTAGAACTTTTGAAGAAAGACTATTAAAAATAGCCGAACTCAAAAAGAAATACATAGGAGAGTAGAGATAATGAGAATTAAAGCAAGAACCCCTAACGGACAAGAGTATTACATTATCGCAATCAATGATTGTTCGGCTTATGTAGTAGATAAACAAGGCAAAATTGGTTGGTGTAACTTGGGCGATATTGAGGTAATTGACAGGGCTTATTTGCCAAAAAACGAGGTAACGGAAATGAGTAATAACCTACATAAAAAAGTTGATAAATTAACGGTTACAAATATGGCAATTAGATTTGTAAAAGCATATCCTTGTTGCATTTGCGGACTTGAAAAAACCACGATGTGCAAATATCAAAAAAAGGGTGCTTGCCCTATTTTCAAGGATTTAAGACAAGCACTAAAAGATGTAAAAGAGGTAACGGAAAATGAGTAAATGCGAGAATTGTGTTCACTATGAAAGGTGCGATGGTTCAAGTGAAACCGTGAGCGAAAATTATCAATGCGACTATTTCAAAGACAAATCCCTGTTCGTTGAACTTCCGTGCAAGGTGGGGGATAAGGTGTATGTTACGGACATTAAGCCAAACGAAGTGATAGAATGCGAAATCACATCATTTACAGTTGATTGTGACGGAGTAGGCGGTTTTTCTTATGAGCCATTAGATATAGCAAGAGCAGGGATTAGTGGTTGTGACTGCTTAATTTCCGAATGGGGAGATGTCGTTTTCCTTGACCGAGCAGAAGCCGAAAGAAAGTTGAAAGAGGTGGGGGAATGAGTGAATTTGTAATGGGATATATAGACACCAATATTCATTATTGCCCTTATTGTGGCGAACATCTAACAATTAAAAATTACATAGGCGATACGGTTTGCGATAATTGTGGAAAAGCATTTTGCGTAATTGAGGGAGAAAATGATTTAGAAAGCGAGGAGAACAAATGAAATCAGTTTTAATTAGCATAAAGCCGAAATGGTGCGAGCTTATAGCAAATGGCAAAAAGACGGTTGAGGTTAGAAAGACCAAGCCGAAAATTGAATTGCCTTTTAAGTGCTATATCTACCAAACAAACGGAAAAGGGCAAATAGTGCCTATGCTTGGAAAATCAAATGAGCATTGGAAAACCCTTATATTAGGTAAAGGCAAAGTAATAGGCGAGTTTGTGTGCGATAGGATAGATATAGTAGCAAGCATTCGTTCTTCCTGTATTGACTACATTACAGTTAATGATAAGTGGGATAGGCGATTTTCCAAAATATCGTGTCTTAATGTTGACGAGTTGGGAAAATATCTTGGCTTTAACAAGGACGGTTACGCTTGGCACATTTCCGACCTCGTAATCTATGACAATCCGAAAGAGTTGGGAGAGTTTAAAATGCCCTGTAATCACAAAAACGATTGTTGCACCTGTGATAGATACGATTATATAGGGCATAAGTGTTATGACGAGATAACAAGACCGCCACAATCGTGGTGCTACTGTGAATTGGGGGTGTGAGTATGTTCTTTTTTAGTGAGAGAAAGGCACTTGAAAATCAATATTACGAGTGGATTAACGAAAACGGAATAGCCGACCAACCTAATTCGGTAATGGCTTTTTTAGATATTCACGGAATAATAAATCATAAAAAGGCAAGGAAAAAGGCAGAGATAAACAAGCCTTATCCAAAGACAAACTTTGACAAGATAACCGAGAGTGTGGAAGCGTTGTCGGAATACATTTATGACCACACGGATTGCTATTGTGATGCGTATGGTAAAACTTGTAACGGAGAAAGCACGAGTGCCGAAATTTGCAAAATCAATATAATAGAATGGCTACAAAAGGAGTGCGAAAAATGAACGATAACACATGTGTAATGTGTGGTGCGGAACTCCCTACCGAGTGCGGAAAACAGTATTGTGGGGAATGTGAGGAGAAAGTAAATGAGCAGGTATAATCATGATTTGTTTTGTGTTCGTTTCAATCAATTGATTGAGGAAAAAGGAATAAGCCAATTGGAGCTTTCAAAGGCTATGAATTTAAGTCAAGCTGTTATAAGTTCTATAAAAACGAGGTCAGGAAAATCACCAAGTGCCGACACGATATTTTTAATTGCGAACTATTTTGGCGTTTCGGTAGATTGGCTTCTCGGGCTTTCCAATGTTAAGACTACTGACAAAGCAACAAAGGAACAAATATATCAAGAGGGGTATGTCGCAGGATATAACGCCCTTAAAAACAAAATTCAAGAATTCACAAAGAACATTTAAAGGAGAATAACAATGGCGAATTTTAATCTAAACAAAGTAATTTTAGGCGGTAGAATCTCACAGGATTTGGAACTCAAACAAACACCATCAGGCGTATATGCTTTGACATTTAGCATAGCGGTAAATCGTAGGACAAGCAAGGAGCAAGAACAACAAGCGGACTTTATCAATTGTGTCGCTTGGAGAAATACAGCCGAGTTTATCAGCCGATATTTCAGTAAAGGCAATTCAATTTGTGTTGTAGGAGAGATACAAACACGCTCATGGACCGACGGAAACGGAAACAAAAGATATGCAACCGAGGTAATTGTGTCCGAGGCATATTTCGTTGACGGAAAAGGCGAGCAAGCACAGGAAAAACAAGTCCCCGAACTTCAAACACCGAAAGCACCTAAATTTGAAGAAATATCTAACAATGATGATTTACCATTTTGAGCGATAGGAGACTAACTATGGAAAAAGCGAAACAACACTTAACTGACGGTTGGCGCAAATGTGAGGTTTGCGGTGCAAATTTCCACCCAACGCCTGATTGGGTATACAAATCAAAGAAGACAGGGCATCTCGTATGTCGATATAATTGTATGCTAAAAACCGAAAAAGAAAAGGGCGCAAGAATGTCTAAACTATTACAAGCGAGGGACTTGAAATGACAAGACAAGCAAGACAACATAACGAGGTAGAAGATTATCTCTATCAAGCGTGGTATATTGACACAAACATTGCATCGTGTGTAAACGAATTAAACGCTATAAGACTTAAAGCGTATTCATCCCCTACCTCGAATTACGAGGCAATAACGGTGACAGGCGGAGAGAAACACAGTAGGACCGAAGATTGCGCTTTAAGAGTGCTTGAATACGAGGAAAAGTTAAAAGACCTTATGCAAACATACGCACAACGAAAAGGTGAAATACAAGATGTTATAGAGGCGGTTAAAGATATGCGCCAAAGGACAGTATTGCGCTTACGATTTATTGAGCGTTTATCTTTCCGAGATATAGCAATTTGCATCGCTTATAGCAAGTCACAGGTCGAGAGAATTTACCAAGATGCGCTAAAAAATGTAAAAATTTCTTAAAGTTGGTGCTTTATGGTGTCTTATGGGACATTAAAATGCTCTATAATGTATAATGGAAAGTCAAGCGAGAGAGAACGAGAAGAAAAAATCACATCTTTCGCTTGACAAATACTTATACAAGAGGTAAAATATAAATGGCTAAGCGAGGAAATTTCTTTATAAGGCTTTGCTATGGTTATGTAGGTAGATACAAAGATACCTCTAAAATGACAACGCAACAAGTTATAGAGGAATTTCTAAAACGCAAAGGTGTATCAACACCGGGGGAATTTTTTCAAAAACGATTTATAGGTTTGAGGATTAGAGAAGAAAGCATTAATGCACCCATAACTCCTATAACCGAAGAAACAATAAGCAGTGTGCAATACATTGATATTCCCGGTTATACCAAAGAGCAATGTCAATACATAGTTGAGCAACACAAAGAACTGTTAAGATATGCAAGAGATAACAATAATAGCGGAGAGGTTGCTTTTGTATTTAGGCAAGGTCTTAATGACAAAACCATAGCAATAGGCACTGACGGAGATGTTAATATCACAAGAGCAATAGACGGAAAGGGAACAAACATTGTCTTAATGCACAACCACCCGAGAAATAGTGGATTTTCTCCTAATGACATTATAACATTCCTGTCTAATGATATATTGACATTTACCATTGTCAAAAATAATGGCGGAGTAGAAATTATTACAAAAACGCAAGAATTTGATTTTCAAAAATGCAAGACCGAATTGTTAAGAAGTTTCAATAACAAAAAAAGAAATTATTCCGCATATGAAATCAAAAGCGCAATAGAAAAATTTTTGAAAAATAATGCGAGGTATATAAAATGGATCAAAAACAAGTGATTTTAGATGGAACGCACGAAGAAAATATGAAAGCCTTGATGGAGTTCTTCGGTTGGAGTGAAGAAGATGATGACTTTAGCGATGATAAAAAAGATGATAAGCAACCCAAGGACACCTGACCGTGTCCTTTTCTTATGCTGAAATTGGTATAAATCAAGAATAGCAAGCCTTGATTTAGTATGTTCAATTCATACTGTCAGCACCAAACAAGACTGTTTGTTCATTTTCCATACCTCTAAAAACTATATAGCGGAGTTTTCCTTACGGTTTAGATGCTATAAATAATAACAATGCACGGATAACCGTGCTTTTTTTATGCAAGAAAGGGCAATATATGATAGCCAAAGAACAAATAACACTCAAAGTAAACGAAATCAAGCCTTACGAGAAAAACGCAAGAAAAAATGACGATGCCGTTCCTGTTGTAATGGAAAGCATAAAACAATGTGAATACATAGCACCTATTATTATTGATGAGCATAATATTATCCTCGCAGGACATACACGTTTTAAGGCGCTCAAACGCCTAAAATACAAAGAAATTGAGGTTTTGCGTGTTTACGGACTAACCGAGGAACAAAAGCGCAAATATAGGCTTTTAGACAATAAGACAAACGAAATAGCACAATGGGACTTTGACTTGCTCCCCGATGAACTTGACGGACTTGATTTTGGAGAACTTGAACTTGATTGGGGGATAGACCTCGAAAGTGAAGATGAACACGAAATCATAGAGGATGATGTTCCTGAAATAGATGAGCAAGCAGAGCAAGTCGGAGGCCA
>JAZNJK010000081.1:0-3465 GCA_045578005.1 Eubacteriales bacterium
GCTACGATCCGACTTGGGCGTAGTTTTTTGTGCAAAATGCCTTGACAAAGTCAATATTGCTATGATATACTAAAATCACCAAATTATATTATATACTCGCGGGAGTGTTCCCGTGGAGAGATAGGAGAGATTTTATGAAAAAGAGATTAGTAATCACGCTCGTTTTGGCGATTGCTCTTATGCTTGCTCTTGCTATTAGTTCATATGCCGCAACAATCACACTTTACAGTGGCGCAGATAACACAAGCGAGTCAACAACGCATAATGGCGCACTCACCTTAACAGGAAACACCGAGGCAAACGAAACAGTAACCGTTTACTTCACCGACGATGGTAGAGCATGGAAAGCGGGAGAAACCGTTTCCTTCACCGAGGACACAAACCTCTACACAATTGAATGCACAAAGATTTCAAGTGCTAAGGAATACAATAGTGCAACAGGCGGTGGAAACTACATTATTATGGCAGATATGGATTTCAATTTTTCCAATGCTGATGGTTCAGGAACAAGAACAAATGAGGGTGGACCTATAAACGGAGATAATTGCACAACAAGAGTTTTCATGAACGGCAAAAAACTTCGCATAGGAAACCAATATATGTTCGAGGGCAACTCCCAAAGCGTCTATCTTTTGGGCGAAGGTGTAATTGAGCCATACTGGGGCAAAGGAGTTTATCTTGCGAATTGCAATAACAAGAATACAGATGTTGTATGGCTTATCGGCAAGGACATCACTTTTACAAACAGTGACGGAAACAGCTGTATCGCTATGATTTACGGCAACATTTCATCAAAGAGCCTTCAAATTCACATCTACGGAAAAATAATTCCTACAACCAACTCAAAGAATACAAGCTGTTTGGTATCCACTGATAATGCGAACCTTGCATACGATATTTATTTCCACGAGGGCTCCGAGGTGATTTTGAGCAACTCCATTTTCGTTCACAGACAATCAAACACCACTCCCGAGGTTGCCTCAATTCATGTAGATGGCGCAAAGCTCTCTCTTCCATCGTCAAACTATTTATTAACTGACAAATCTGGCAACCCATACAATGGCACAATCACCGTAAACGCAGGCACTTTCAACATTGCAAACGCAACCACTCTTGCGGCATTCAAGTCAGGTATTGTTGAAACAAAGAAGGCACAGGATATTGACGCAACTTCATTCAAGGTAATTTGCAAGGAATGTGAATACGAAAAGACATTAGCGGAGTTCGTTGACTTCGCAACCGATTTCTCGGTAAATCTCTATTGCCCTAATTGCGGAAGTTCGCAGGACGCAACAACGGTTGAAAGGATTTTCACAGCAAAGGGCTACTCACTCAGTCCCGACGGAAAGGCAATTAGTGCGGGATATACTGTAAATCACGATAGCCTCGCTATCTACGAGGAACTAATGGGCGCTACCTCATACGGTATTGTAATTGCAAATGCCGATGCGTTTGAGGGTAAGACATTCTTTGATGAAAGCAACAAGATAAACACCTCAAAGGCATTACAGGTTAGCATTGACAGGGAGTATGGTGTATTTGATTGCTCACTTCACTTTGACACAACCTCAAATAATTCCTTAAAGCTCATAATTTGCGCATATGTAATCGGCAGTGACGGCTCGGCAGGATTCGTTCAGCACACAACAGGCGAATCAGTAGCGCAGGGTGCTATCGCAGGCGGTAGTTTCAGGTTCGTTACACTTGATATAGTTGTAGCACTTCAACCGGCTACTACCAAGGAATACTAATCTAACTATAAACGACAGGCAAAACGCCTGTCGTTTTGCTTAGGTGTTAAAATAAAATAATAAAAATATAAAAACCCTATTTACATTTTATGTAAAATATGTTAAAATATAAAAAATTTTGGTTTTTGATAAAGTCGAGTGGAAACACTCGATAAAAATATGTTAAAAATAAAAAAATAAATATATAAGGAGTGAGGTTATGACGAATATCGTATTAGAGACACCGTCGCTTGCTTTCGTATGTTTCTTTGGAGTTGCAATTGTCTTTACAGGACTTGTAATTCTAATCGGACTTGTTAATTTGATGAACTATGTCAATGATAAGTTCGCAAAGGGAGAGCCGAAGAAAGAAGAAGCACCAAAAGCGGTAGCACCTGCGGTATCTAACACGCAAATTCCAAATCGCCCTGAACTTGTTGCCGCAATTTGTTCAGCAATAGCGGAAGCAGAGGGCACAGACATATCCGCAATTCGCGTTGTGTCACTAAAAAAACTTTAAAAAAAGAAAGAGGTATATGAAAATGAAAGCGTATAAAGTAACAGTAAACGGAACAGTTTACGAAATCGTAATTGAACAAATCGACAAGGCGGATATCAAGGCAACTCCTGTTGTTGAAAACAAGGTTGAAGCACCTGTATCAGCACCAGTATCAGCACCCGCAGGTGGAAAGACAGTTTCCGCACCAATGCCTGGAACAATTCTTAAAGTAAATGTAGCAAACGGTCAAGCAGTTAAGAAGGGTGATGTTCTCTTCATTCTCGAGGCTATGAAGATGGAAAACGAAATCATGGCAGACTGCGACGGAACAGTATCAAGCGTTACAACATCACAAGGCGCATCTGTTGAAACAGGCGCAACACTTTGCACAATCGCATAATAGCGGAGGCAAAAAATGGACGGAATAATTGAATTTTTGAAGCAAACAGGTGTAGTTGGCTTCTTCGGTGACGGTGGTTGGAAAAACCTCGTTATGATTGCTATCGCCTGTGTGCTTTGCTACCTTGCAATCGGCAAGAAGTTTGAGCCTTTGCTCCTTCTTCCAATCGCGATAGGTATGCTCCTTACAAACCTTCCTTTCGCAGGGGCATATCATGAGGAACTCTTTGCAGCAGGTCACATTCAATGGGATCTTTTCGGTGGCGCGGCTGTCGATGCTAACAAGATTTTACATATCGCACAAGAACTTAATATCATTAACCCACTTACAAACGCACATTTCCTTGATTACACATCACTCGTTGAGTCAGGTCTTGCAGAGGGATATCCCGTTCTTGACTCAATGATTAATATGTTTGAAACCGCAACTGCAAACGGCACAATCGCAAAAATCGATGTTGGACTTCTTGATGTGCTTTATCTCGGTGTAAAACTCGGTGTTTATCCTTGCCTTATCTTCATCGGCGTTGGCGCAATGACAGACTTCGGTCCGTTAATTGCAAATCCAAAGAGCCTTATCCTTGGCGCAGCAGCACAAGTTGGTATTTTCGCAACCGTTGCAGGCGTTATGGGTGTTAGCGCAATTGGAACCGCATTTGGTTGGGGCGAGATTGAATTCACTCTTAAAGAGGCTGCATCTATCGGTATCATCGGTGGTGCGGACGGTCCTACCGCAATTTACACAACATCAATCCTTGCTCCTCAACTTCTTGGACCTATCGCGGTTGCGGCGTATTCCTATATGGCGCTCGTGCCCGTAATTCAGCCGCCGATTAT
>JAZNJK010000082.1:0-5715 GCA_045578005.1 Eubacteriales bacterium
GGGGGCAAGGCGGTGCGGACCGCCAACCGAGTGCCGACATCATAAAATAGTGGTTGTTTATTCACATTCCGAGCAATTTTCTTTATGGCGTTAGCCAATTCATGACCGTAGGTCAATTCATGTCACAAAGTGACAATTCATTCCTCATTGCGACTCCCTTCGGTCGCGTGCATAAGTTCCAATACCCAATCGCACTTCGCCACGGCTCGTGTTCTTGGACTGTCACTTATCCGAACTCCGAATTCCGCATTAAAAAAACGCCCTACTGGGCGTTTTTTATTTATAAAGTTCGTTTATTGCTTTATAGGTTGCGTTTACCATATTTTGCATAGCGATTTGGGGGGACATATTTTCTTCGAGGGTTTTTGTGGGGTCGGCGATAGGATAGATTTTATAAATGCCCTTTTCGTAGCATTTTTCGAACCCGTCACCTGTTATTCCGCACATGGCGATAACTCTTTTGCCGAACTTCTTACCGAGGAGCGCAACGCCAATCGGCGCTTTTCCCCCTGCGCTTTGAGAGTCCATTTTGCCCTCGCCCGTGATGACAAGGTCAGAGTCTTGCACCCTTTGTTCAAGTTTCCAAGCGCTTGACACAACCTCAACTCCTCTTTTAAGTGTCGAGTTAAGGAAGGTGTTAAAGGCAAAGCCCATTCCGCCCGCAGCACCGCTACCCGCCTTTTCGGGGTCGGTGTTTTTGTTATACTCTTTTGAAACGGTTGCAAAATGAGAAAGGTATTTGTCCATTATCGTAACTTCCGTTTCCCTCGCTCCCTTTTGCGGTGAGAAGATATAACTGCAACCGCGCTTACCAAGGAGTGGATTGTCAACATCGCAAAGAACGGTAAAATGACACTCGTCAAGATGTTCTATCACATTAGAATTATCAATTTTAGCGACACGCCCCGCACCGAATGCGCCACCGCCAACCTCGTTTCCGTCTTTATCAGTGAGCGAAAAACCGAGTGAACGGAGCATTCCTGTTCCACCGTCGTTTGTTACACTACCGCCAATACCTACAAGGAATTTGCGATAGCCAAGACCTATCGCGTGTTTTATCATTGTGCCAACTCCATAAGTTGTCGCAACCATAGGTGCGCTGTTTCCCTGTCCGTCGGCATTTTTTCTTTCGTTTTCGTTAAGGAGTGTAATTCCCGCACACTCACACATATCAATAATGGCGGTGTCCTCACTTGCAAAATACTTTGCGTCGATTTCTCTTCCAAGTGGGTCGGTAGATTTTAAGGTGATTTGATTTGCATCAAGTGCCATTTTGAGTGAGTGCATAGTGCCTTCACCACCGTCACCGATTAGGACAATGTCGCATTTTGCCTCGGGAAGTGCCTGTAAAACGCCTTTTTTCGCACTCTTACCCGCCTCGTGCGAGGTGAGTGAGCCTTTAAAGGAATCTATTGCTATTAATACTTTCATATTTCTCCTTTTGGATTTAGACAACTCGTGTAATCACCGATGGTGACGCAATATTTAAAGATACATCTTCGTATCCGTGCTTGTCAAGGTGCGACCTTGTTACTGCGTGGGCAATTTCGGGGGAGTTATTTTCCTTGCTCAAATGGGCAAGTGTTATGTTTGTTGCCCCTGCCCTTGCAAGAAATAGACAAAGGTCCGCACTATCCTCGTTTGCAAGGTGTCCTGTATCTGCCAAAATTCTTTGCTTTAAAAATTCGGGATATTTACCTGCAACAAGAAGGAATTTGTCGTGATTTGATTCTACAATGACCGTTTTACAGCCACATAGTGACTCTTTTATATCGTTTGTAACATGACCGATGTCGGTTGCGATACCGAGTGTTTCACCGTCGTCGGCAGTTATAACATAACCAACATTTTGCACACTGTCGTGAGGAACGGGGAACGACTTAACCGTAAGTGAGCCGACCTTGACCTCAAACAAAACCTCATGGCTTGTCGCAAACTGTGAAATAAATGAGCCTTGATATGCCACTCTCGGATACGAGGGGGCAGTTATATGTATCGGTATGTGATATTTCTTTGACACGATTTCAAGTCCGCCTGTGTGGTCGGAATGTTCGTGCGTTAGAAAGATTGCCTTTATATTGCCAAGGCAAGTTCCCGCTTGAAGTAGTGCTTTTTCAATTGCGGTTGCGCTCTTTCCTGCGTCAATCAATATCTCGTCCGAACCATTTTTAACGAAAATCGAATTTCCCGTCGATCCCGAAAAAAGTGTATAGGCTATCATATTTTCTCCTAATTAGCAAACCTTGATTGCGCCGTATTTTCTAATTCTAAGCACATGGCACGCACCGTCACCGAATGCACCGTCAATAACTTTTCTGTAATCCTCTACCATATCGTGTGGCACGAATGCTTGAATTGTTCCCGCAAAACCGCCACCGTGAACTCTAAATGCGCCTTTGCCACCAAGTGTTTTATCGGTAAGAGCAATTGCGAGGGAAAGACCTTGTTCACTAACATTCTTTGTGGTGAACACATTTTGTAGATACATAAAGGAAGATCTTCCTGATTTTAGAACGAAATCGAAGAATGTGTTGATGTCGCCAGATAGGAGCGCCTTTGTTTGCTCGGTAACTCTTTCGTTTTCGTTGAAGAAGTGAATTGCACGAAGAATGGCTCTGTCGCCAACTTCCTCTCTTGCGCCTTTAATGTCGGAAAGGAGTTTATCCATGCTCATTTCACGAAGAACGGAACAACCGAAGTATTTCGCTACCGATTTCATCTCGGCAGGAACTGATGCGTAATCATCATTTAGGTCGGCATGGTTGCCACCTGTGTTTACAATGCAAAGTGCGTAACCCTGTGCCGAAAGGTCAAATGCAATCTTCTCGATTACAGGCGCTTTTGGGTTTTCAAAGTCGATAGCGACAAATCCGCCAACCGCACACGCAACTTGGTCAATAAGTCCACAAGGCTTGCCAAAGAATTTGTTCTCGGCAAATTGCGCCATTTTTGCAATTTCTACATTGTCAACATTTCCGTCGTTGTAGAAGTAGTTGAGAATGTTACCTATCATTACCTCAAACGCAGCGGACGAGGAAAGTCCCGAACCCTTGAACACATTTGATGTGGTATAAGCAACATAACCGCCTGTTTTAAGACCGCTATCACCAAATGCCCTTGCCATTCCTGCAATAAGCGCACCCGATTTGAAATAGTCCGCCTCGTTTGGCTCGGTATATGCGGAAATATCAACACAGTCCTCATCAAAACCTTTACTCTTGATGCGGATTTTCGAGTCGTCACTCTTTGATGCGACAGCGATGATGTCGAGGTTTATAGAGCCGGCAAGCACCTTTCCGTAGTTGTGGTCGGTGTGGTTGCCCGAAATTTCACTTCTACCCGCAACGCTAAATAGCGACACCTCGCGCTCACCATAGAGGTCCAAAAATGCGCTAATGCTCTCGATGTAGCGTTCTCTTTGCGCCAAAACATTCTCCTCACCGTAAATGTCGGCAAGACGGCTATCAAGTTTTCCGCCTTGAACATAGTTAAGTAGTTCTTTTGTCTTCATAAAATTCTCCTTATATGCCTGACGGGAATGGAACGAACCAGTTTTGGAACGGACAAAAGTCCCGTCTTCTGTGTTAAAATTTTTCGAAATAATTAAAAACTTATCGCACGCGCGCCTAAACACTTGCCCGTGTCGGGGTCAAGTTCAAATATTGCGCCCGTTGCCTCAATTTCGCCCTCGGCAAAATCGAATTTTGTAAGCATTTTTGTTTTCATTCTATAAATGGCATTTTCCTTTTTAACGCCAAGAATACTGTCACGCGCTCCAACCATACCAAGGTCGGTAATGTATCCGCACGAGCCTTCAAGCACCCTTGCATCGCTCGTTTGAACGTGAGTGTGTGTGCCAAAGCATACGCTAATGCTCTTTGCAAAATTATAAGCAAGTGCCTTTTTCTCGCCTGTTGCCTCTGCGTGTATGTCAAGCACGGCAAAATCAAAGCGTGAGTCGTTTCGTTTCAAACACCGTTCAACACTCTCAAACGGACAAGCGCTTGAATCCATATAAACACTGCCCATAACATTCATACAAAGGATTTTGTAGCCGTTAATTTTGATTATACAGTCACCGTGTCCGGGGTTTTGACTCGGAAAATTGAGAGGTCGAAGTATCTCGTCACACGAGTCAAGATAGGATAAAACCGAGTTTTTGCGGTATACATGGTTGCCCGTTGTGATAACATCAACACCGCTTTCAAAAAGCGCCTCGGCACTTTCTTTGTCGATTCCGTTAGGCTCGGCACAGTTCTCGCCATTTGCGATAACCATGTCAATTTTGTTCTCTTTGCGCACACGCCAAAGATTTTTGCGAATATACGCAAGTCCCGACGGACCGCATATATCCCCTATTGCTAAAATTTTAAACATTTTTTCTTTTTTCTTTCTACCAAGCAACCGCTTGAATAATAAAAGGGCAATTTCTTGCCCTTTTAACAAGGCTCTGCCTTGATTATAAACGCCCTTTCGAGCATGAATTGCGATAAATCGCATGAATTGACTTTCGGTCATGAATTGTGCTACGCACATGGAGTTTTTTGTTAGTTTATTTTCCCCCCATTCGGCTACGCTCAGGGGAAACTTCCGCTAACGAAAACAAGTTTTGCGGTGAGCCACCGCGGGCGAAAGAATTTTTTATCGAAGAAAACGCACTGTGCTGTGGGATTTTTGGTTAGTTTATTTTCCCCCATTCGGCTACGCTCAGGGGAAACTTCCACTAACGAAAACAAGTTTTCGAGTGTCAGTTTTTTTGGTTTTACCTTTTCTTTTTATTAAAGAAAAGGTAAAGAAAAGGTAAAGAAAGGCGAGGATATGAACGAGTTTTTACCGATAACGATGGAAGAGTGTGCCGAGCGATTTGGTGGCTCTCCCGATTTTGTATATGTCACGGGTGATGCGTATGTTGACCATCCGTCTTTTGGCGTTGCGATAATTACAAGAGTGCTTGAAGATGCGGGATTTAGCGTTGCGGTCCTATCACAACCCGACTACAAGAGTTGCGAGGATTTCAAGCGATTTGGAAAACCTCGTCTTGGGTTTTTGGTAAGTTCAGGAAACATCGACTCAATGGTAGCGCACTATACCGCATCGAAGAAAAAGCGATCCTATGACTACTACTCCGCAGGTGGAAAAATGGGCAAACGCCCCGACCGTGCGGTGATAGTTTACTGTAATAGAATTCGTGAGGCGTTTGGTGATGTGCCGATAATTATAGGTGGAATTGAAGCATCACTTCGCCGTTTTGCGCACTACGACTATTGGGATAATAAGATAAGAAGGTCAATTCTCGTTGACTCTCGTGCGGATATTTTGACCTACGGAATGGGCGAGAGTATCATTTTAAGACTTGCCAAACTTCTTGACCGAGGAGTTCCTATCAAAAAGATACGAAACGAGCGGGGCTGTGTCTATCTTTGCGCCCGTGAGGACGAGGTAAACTACCCCGTTGCCGAGGAATTTGACTTTAATAAAATCAAAGAGGACAAGGGCGAATATGCCCGTGCGTTTGGTATTCAGTATAAAAACCAAGATGCCATAAACGGTAAAGCGATTGTCGAGCATTACGATAACAAAAAACTCGTTCAAAACCCACCGGCATTCCCACTTGAAAGAGAGGAACTTGACAAAGTTTACGCACTTCCATATGCGAGAAACTACCACCCTGTATATGAAAAAGAGGAAGTCGGATCGTAGCCATGTCGTTCTGTG
>JAZNJK010000083.1:0-1720 GCA_045578005.1 Eubacteriales bacterium
ATCACGGGTTGTTCCTGCAATATCGGTTACAATGGCAAGGTCCTCACCGACAAGGGCGTTATACAGTGAACTTTTTCCTGCATTTGGTCTACCTACAATGGCGGTCTTTACTCCCTCACACACCGCTTTCGTTGCACGGTATGTTTTCTTCAATTTTTCAAGAGATGTATGGATTTTTTCAAGCATTTTAGCCATTTCATCTCGCTCAACATCGGGTAAATCCTCATCGGGATAGTCAACTATTACATATGCCCTCGCAATTAGCGAAAGCATCTCGCCCTTTATTCTATCAAGTTCACTCGAAAGGCGACCTCTTCTCATTGATGAACTTAAACGAAGTTGCGCATCGTTTGTTGCGTCAATTACCTGCCCAACCGCCTCGGCTCTTGTAAGGGAGAGTTTGCCGTTTATGTATGCGCGTTTTGTGAATTCTCCCGCCTCGGCAAGTCTTGCTCCGTTTGAAAGGACAAGTTCAAGCACTGCTCCTGTAACATAAATGCCACCGTGACAGCAAATTTCAACCACATCCTCGCCTGTGTATGAGTGTGGCGCACAAAAATAGGTCACGGTCACATCGTCAATCTCAACTCCGTCACGAATGATAGAGCCGTAATAACAATGCCTTGGCACAGGATTTTCAAGCACTTTTCCGCTTGACAAAACAAATATCTTATTAAGCACACAAAGTGCGTCACTTCCGCTTATTCTAATTAGCGCAACTCCGCCCTTGCCTCTCGCCGTCGAAATCGCTCCTATCGTCCCATTAAACATATTCTCACCTCGCGTTTTTTCTCTACTTTTTTCTTTAGGAGAAGAAAAAAGTAACAAAAAAGAAACCATAATTAAAAACCAAAAATTGGTGTGATTTTTCTTCTCCCCCCACCGAAGTTCTCGGAAAAAGGAGCAAAAACCGACACTAAAAAAATACAAATGTGGTTGTTTATCTCGCCCACAGGGGCTTCCCTGTTTGCCCGCGGTGGCTCACCGCAAAACTTGTTTTCGTTAGTGGAAGTTTCCCCTGAGCGTAGCCGAATGGGGGAAACCGTAATTAAAACCAAATTGAATTGGTGTGATTTTTCATGGCGTTCAGCCGATTCATGCACCGCAGGTGCAATTCATGACACAAAGTGTCAATTCATGCTCGCTTGCGAACAATTCATGGCGACAAGTCGCCTCTCATATCATTTTATCATATAAAAAATAAAATTTCAATACAGTATAATATAATTGATATACGCTTTGAGTGTTAAAATCTTGCGTTTTTCTTGAATTCCCCTCTTGGCTATGGTATACTTAATATATAAAGCAAACCTTGGAGGTGAAAATCCATGTTAAAAAAGCTATTGTTTTTAGCGCTTTGCCTTGCACTTGTGCTTACCTTTGTAGCCTGTGACGATGATGAAGGTATCACTTCAAGCGAAAGCGAGTCAAGTTCCGTTATAGAAAGCGAATCCGTTACGGAAAGTGAAACGGAAAACCTCGTAACAGTTAAATTTGACACACAAGGTGGCACACAAATCAACGATATTGTTATTGAAAAGGGCGAAAAGGTATCAAAGCCAAACAACCCCGAAAAGGTCGGCTACACCTTTGACGGTTGGTATGTTGACGGTGAAAAATGGTCGTTTGACGACAACATTGTATCAACGAACACAACTATAACTGCAAAATGGACACCCATCGAATACACACTTACCTTTGACAGCGCAGATATTTCACC
>JAZNJK010000084.1:0-1860 GCA_045578005.1 Eubacteriales bacterium
CAAGAGTAGACGGTAAAGCGGTCCTTTCTTGGTCAAAGACAAAAAATGACACAGCGCTTGCAAATGTGTTTAATGGTAAAGTAGATGGCGATATGGTCCTTTATTCCGCTGAATTTGCTCCCGTTATCGACTTTAATTCCAAGGGTGGAAATGATGTTGAGCCTATCGTTTCAAGAGCAGGCGATACAGTAACTCTCCCAACACCAAAAAGAGATAATTATACCTTCATCGGCTGGTTTGATGCAGGAAATAACAAATATGAAGCAACAACAATGCCCGAAGCAAGCATAACCCTCAGCGCAAAATGGCAGGCAAATATCGTTCTTAACGAAAACGGCGGAACAGATGTTGCCGACATTTCAAAACCCGTAGGCGAGGCAATCGAGCTTCCAACACCTTCACGCGAGGGCTACATCTTCGCAGGCTGGTATCAAGGTAACGAAAAATATACTTCAACCTCAATGCCCGAAAACAGCATTGAGCTAACTGCGAAATACTGGAAGGTAGAAGTTGAAAAGGTTACACTTATAGAAGCATCTAAGAGTTATCCTACCGCGAACCTTGATCCAACTCTTCCCGCCTCTGGTGATTATTCTTCTTGCTCGTATGCTTTGGTTATTGACTTGAGTCATTTGTATAACAATGGTGTAAGAAACATCAACCTAACCACACACTATAAATTGGAGCCTGACTACTACGGGAATTGGAACTCGTTTAGCGAGAAAATTGATCAAATTACAGGAGATATCAATTATTATTCCGAGCCGACTGCGAGCGAAGCCTATTTGGTATGGTCACATCAGGCGGTTTTAACAGCGAGAAATAGTTCGGATGCTTTTGTACACGAAAATAGCATGAAATTAACATCTGAGAAGTTGTATCTCGCGTTGTGGAATGATGAATATGTCACATTTACTCCTACCTTCGGTGATCCATATTACAAAGGAACGAAATGGTCGGATTTCTGGGTAGAAATTGAATACCCTGATATGACAACGCTTTACTAATTTATTAAGGAGAGAAAAATGAAAAAATTAAGCGTATTACTTGTAGCATTGTTAGCGCTTACTTGCTTACTTTTAGTATCTTGCGACGGGACAGATGAAAGTTCATCAAGCACCGATGCTACATACACAATTCAATATACCGATAGTACAGGAAATCACTCCATAACCGTCAAAAACGGTGATGTATATTCCCTTGAAGCTATCCCCGAAAGGTTCGGCTATGAGTTTTTAGGACTCTTTGACCTTGAAAGCGGAGGCACGCAGTATGTCAGCGCAACAGGAAACTCCCTTTCACCATTCACCGACAACAAAAACATGACCCTTTTCCCGCAGTTCAAAGCAAAAGAATATACCGTAATTCTCAATTACGGTGAGGCGGATGTTACAGGCGTTAGAGAAATGAAAGTTTCCTATGGCGCGGATATTGGCGTTTTGCCAACGAACTTAACAGTGCCAAATAAAACCTTTTCGGGTTGGTTTACCAAGGAAAATAAGGACGGCGCACAAATCGGAGATAAATTCGGCACACTTCCTGACAAAAAATTTCTAACTGAGAAGAATTTTGACCTTTCAAACGAGGAAGGCTTCGTATATCTCTATGCAGGCTTTAAGTATCAAGAATACACTTTAACTCTCTACATCGGCTCAAATGCAACCCCCGAGGAAATCAAGGTTGAATGGGGCACACCGATTAGTGCAGTAGTTCCCGAAACAAGAGTAGACGGTAAAGCGGTCCTTTCTTGGTCAAAGACAAAAAATGACACAGCGCTTGCAAATGTGTTTAATGGTAAAGTAGATGGCGATATGGTCCTTTATTCCGCTGAATTTGCTCCCGTTATCGACTTTAATTCCA
>JAZNJK010000085.1:0-6828 GCA_045578005.1 Eubacteriales bacterium
TGATCTTTCTGAATATAATATGCCGCCGTGCCTTATTCTCAAAAAAGATGGCTCGACCCTCTACCCCACAAGAGATATTGCGGCTGCTGTATATCGTAAAAACGAATATAACTTCGATAAATGCATTTATGTAACATCGGCAGGTCAAAGTTTGCACTTTGCTCAATGGTTCAAAGTTGTTGAAATGATGGGATATGATTGGCATAAGGGACTTGTTCATGTTCCATACGGCACAGTTAGTATAAATAATGAGAAACTCGCTACTAGAACAGGAAATGTAATCCTTCTTAAAGACCTTTTTGCAACAGCAATCGAAAAGGTAACAGAAATTATGAACGAAAAGAACCCCGATCTTCCAAATAAGGAAGAAGTTGCGGAGGCTGTTGGTGTTGGTTCAGTAATATTCTACTATCTTTATAACAATAGAATTAAGGATATTAACTTTGTTATGAAAGATGCTTTGAGTTTTGAAGGAAATACAGGACCTTACGCTCAATATACCTATGCGAGAACTTCCGGAATTCTTGAAAAGGCAAAGGGCATTGATATAAATGCAACTAACCCTGTTATCACATCAATTGAAGAAGCGGATCTTTTGAAGGTTCTTTCTAAATTTAATGAGGCGGTTTGTGGTGCGATAAAAGAATACGAGCCATCAGTTATAACAAGATATATAATTGATGTTTGCACATCGTTCAATAAATTCTATCATAACTGTCAAATTGTGTCCGCTGAGGATGAAACAGTTAGAAATACAAGAATTCGTCTTACATCGGCAACAAAGACCGTGCTTGGCTCGGCGTTTGAGCTTATTTGCTTAAAGAAAACAGAAAAAATTTAATTGTTACGAGGTTATTATGTCAGGACATAGCAAATGGAAAAATATAATGCATAAAAAAGAGAAGACTGATGCTCAAAAGGCAAAAATCTTCACAAAAATCGGTAAGGAAATCTCTATCGCAGTAAAAGCGGGAGGCCCTGACCCAACAGTAAATGCAAAACTTGCTGCACTTATCGCAAAGGCTAAATCAAATAATGTTCCTAACGATAACATCGAAAGAACAATTAAAAAAGCAAGTTCCGCTGATTCTGCTGCACTTGAAGAAATGAGATATGAAGGATATGGTCCTGGTGGAGTTGCAGTTATCGTTACTGCTGCAACTGATAACACCAACCGCACAACCCCCGAAATTCGTTCCTATTTTAGCAAGTATAAAGGAAATCTCGGAACAACGGGTTGCGTTGGATACTTATTTGAGGATAAAGGCGTTATTATGATATCTAAGGAAGAAGGATATGACGAGGACGCATTGATGGAAGCATCTCTTGAGGCGGGTGCTGAAGATTTTGTTTCCGACGATGAGGCATTTATCGTTTACACTGCCGAGGCTGAACTTGATGCAGTCGCATCTGCGCTTGAATCGCAAGGATTTAAGTATGTATCCGCTGAACAAGATAAAATCCCTTCAACCTATGTTACACTTACATCAGATGATGATATTAAGTATATGAATCTTCTTATCGAACACCTTGAAGATAACGATGATGTAACCGAAGTTTATCACAACTGGGAAAATTGTGACTAATAAAAAATCGGGCTTTAATGCCCGATTTTTGTTGTGTTAACCGAATATAAGAAAAAACGCACCGCTTGGGTGATTTGTATTGACTTTTGATTTGAAAATCTTAAAATTATAATTAAGGGGGCGATTAGTTTGAAATACACTGTTATAATTGATAAAGATAGAGAAGAGGAAATCAAAATATTTGCGCATGAAAAAACTAAATTAATAGATGAAATAGAGCGACTGGTGCTTTCAAGCTCGGTTGAAATTATAGGATATTCAAATGAAGTTGTAAAAAAATTAATTCCTATTGAGATTTATTGTTTTAATATAGAAAATGGCAAGGTTGTTGCTCATACCGACACGGAAAGTTTTTTTGTAAAGCAACGAATTTATGAACTTGAAGAAATTTTAGATAAAAATTTTATTAAGATAAACCAAAGTTGCATAATCAATATAAAGAAAGTTTTGCAATTTAGTGCATCGTTTGGTGGTGCGCTTATGGTGACATTAAAAAACGGATATAAGGACTATGTATCAAGGCGACAGTTAAAATTAGTAAAAGAAAGGGTGGGAATTTGATATGAATAAGTATCTTAAATCGTTCCTTCAAAGAGGAATTTCATTTGCGGGTTTTGGACCAATAATTACAAGCATTGTTTTTCTTTGTATTTCGCATTCGATAGAAAATTTTTCGCTTACCGCCCCTCAGATTTTTATCGCTATAATTAGCACATATATTTTGGCATTTGTCCAAGCCGGAGTTAGCGTATTTAACCAAATCGAAAGTTGGCCTACATCAAAATCTCTTCTGTGTCATCTTGGTTCATTATATATAACATATATTTTGTGCTACTTGATAAATTCATGGATACCATTTGATATTAGTGTAATTTTAATTTTTACCGCAATTTTTGTTGCAACATACTTTATAATTTGGCTTAGTGTTTATTTTGTAGTTAGATCAACAAGCAAAAAAATTAATAGCAACTTGCCAAAAGATTAAAACAAAACCTCTCTAATTTTTAGAGAGGTTTTTAATATGTTATTAGAGTTTAGAAACTATAATTTCAAGGTTTCCTTGAATGCAGTAATCGCCCATTCCCGCAGGAATAAAGTAACTATCGCCCTTAGAAATAGGGAAGGACTCTCCTTCGAAAGTAATATTTCCATCTCCTTCAAGGCAGAGAATTGAGTTGAAACTTTCGGCATTTGCCGAAAACTCGCAAGGCTCATCAATAAAGAATTTTTCGACATTAAAGAACTCGCAAGACGCCAAGGTATTATCATTTTTTACATTTGTAGAAAATCTTATTTTATCAATTTCATCTTCGTTTCTATTGACGATTACATTGAGTGCATCTTCAACATGCAACTCTCTGGGCTTTCCATCTTTTCCAAGTCTATTGTAATCATAAACGCGATAAGTAATATTGGAGTTTTGTTGAATTTCGGCAAGCAATATTCCTGCTCCGATTGCGTGAACAAGTCCCGATGGAATAAAGAATACATCTCCCTTTTTGACGGATACATAATTGAGTTCGTTTTCAACTGTTCCGTTAGCAATAGCCCTTTTTAAAGATTCGGCAGTTGATGTAGATTTAAGTCCATATACTAATTTTGCACCTGGCTTCGCATCGATTACATACCACATTTCGGTTTTTCCAAGGCTATTTGCTTTGGCCATAGCATAATCATCGTCTGGGTGAACTTGAATAGAAAGATTGTCTTCGGCATCAATAAATTTAATGAGCAAAGGAAAACGATCCATCGGTTTATTTGTAACAACCTCGAACCCGTTTTTATCAATATATTCTTGCATCGTAAGTCCGTCAAATTCACCACCGATAATGGTGTTCATTCCGTCCTCACGAACAGTAAGTTCCCAACTTTCAGCAATGTTAGATAAGTCCGACTTTTTATTGTAATCGGTTTTGAGCCTGTTTCCGCCCCAAATTATCTCTTTAAACACTGATTGTAACTTAATTGGCTTTAACATAAATTGATCTCCTAAAATCGTATTTTAACAATATAATTTTAATACAAAAACGCAAAAAAGTCAAGAGAGATAAAAACAAAAACGGAGAATAATCTCCGTTTTATGTTATTTGATTTCGACCGTAACTTTTTTGTCATCAAATTTAGCGACAGTTTTCATTATGGTGCGAATTGCTTTGGCAATTTTACCGCGCTTGCCAATTACCATTCCCATATCTTCTTCGGCAACATTCAAGGTCAAAAGAACCTCGTCACCTTCAATATGTTCAGTAACAACGACTTTGTCGGGGTTATCTACGATGGCTTTTACCATATTGCCAAGTATTGTGCTGAGTTCTTGCATATGCACACCCTGATTATCCGTAAATAATCACCTTTCTTTTGAGATTATTTTACGATGCCACTCTTTTCAAGAATGGATTTTACGGTTTGAGTAGGTTGTGCGCCGTTGTTCAACCACTTCATAGCCTTTTCGCCGTCAATCTTGATTTCAGCAGGGTTCTTAAGAGGGTTGTAGTAATCGATTTCGTCGATAAACTTACCATCTCTTGGTGCTCTCTCGTCTGCTACGATTACACGGTAGAAAGGAGCCTTCTTTGCGCCCATTCTTCTAAGTCTGATTTTTACTGCCATTGTTGAATTCCTCCAATAAATTATTTTTCTTTTTTATTTTTGTTTTATCTAAAAATCCGTTTAGAACGGCATTTTCATTCGTTTTCCAAACAAACCACCCATTTTTCCGGATGTCATTTGTTTCATCATCTTTTTCATTTGATCAAATTGTTTGAGTAACTTATTTATATCTTCAACACTCGTTCCGCTTCCTTTTGCAATTCTTTTTTTGCGAGAAGAGGAGATAATGTCGGGATTTGTCCTTTCCTTTGGTGTCATCGAAAGGATTATAGCCTCGGTTTTAACGAGCATTCCCTCGTCAATCTTTGCATCTTTGGCAATTCCTGTATTCATGCCCGGAATCATGCCCATAAGGCTTTCTAAAGAGCCCATACGCTTTAATTGTGCGAGTTGTTCAAGGTAATCGGTAAGAGTGAAAGTGCTTTCTCGCATCTTTTTCTCAAGTTCTTGCGCTTTCTTTTGGTCAAACGCTTCCTCGGCTTTTTCGATAAGAGAGAGAACATCGCCCATTCCAAGTATTCTTGATGCCATTCTATCAGGATGGAATGGCTCGATAGTATCAAGTTTTTCGCCAGTACCTACGAATTTGATAGGCTTTCCAGTAACATATCTAACGGAAAGAGCAGCACCGCCCCTTGTATCGCCATCAAGTTTGGTCAAAACAACACCTGAAATTTCAAGCATTTCATTAAAACTTTGTGCAACATTGACTGCATCTTGACCGAGCATAGCATCAACAACCAAGAGTATTTCAGTAGGTGAAAGAGCATCTTTAATGTCTTGAAGTTCTTTCATAAGCACTTCGTCAACATGTAAGCGTCCTGCCGTATCAATAAACACCATATCATGGCCGTGTTTTTTAGCATAATCAAGTGCGTTTTTCGCAATAGATACAGGTTTTTGATTTTTTTCTTCCGCATAAACGGGAATGCCAAGTTTTTCTCCGACAATTTGTAGTTGCTTTATTGCCGCAGGACGGTATACATCGCACGCTACCAAAAGTGGATTTTTACCTTGTTTTTTATAAAGACCGGCAATTTTACCCGAATGAGTAGTTTTACCTGCACCTTGTAAACCAACCATCATAACAATTGTTGGTGGTTTAGATGCAATTTCGAGTTTTGCTTGAGTAGAACCCATTAGGTTGATAAGTTCTTCATTAACTATTTTTACAATTTGTTGAGCAGGGAGTAGACTTTCAAGCACCTCGGCTCCAACTGCACGCTCCGAAACGGTATTAATAAATCCTTTGACAACCTTGAAGTTTACATCCGCTTCAAGTAGAGCAAGTTTTATTTCACGCATGCCTTCTTTAATATCGGCAGGAGTTAATTTTCCTTTGTTTCGGAATTTCTTAAAAGCATTAGCGAGTTTATCCGCTAAGTTTTGAAACATTGCCATTAATAAACCTCCGTCATTAGTCCGCCAAATCCTTAATTTGCTCAATTAAAGACTTAATTTTAAGTGAAATCTCATCGTCGTTAATTGATCCGTTGATTTTTTCGAGTTCAACGACGATTTGAGACGATTTTTCTTGCACGGAAGAGAAACGCTGTGCTAAATGAAGTTTTTCTTCCATTTGCATAAGTATATTTTCACCTTTTTTGAGCACGCTACGCACACCCTGACGAGAAATATCGTAATTATGCGCGATTTCAGCAAGCGAAAGGTCATCATTGTAATAAAAATCAAGCATATCTTTTTGGCGTTCGCTTAAAATTTCACCGTAAAAATCAAGCAAAAGCGAAATGTTAAGATTTTTTTCAAACATAAAACGCCTCCAAAATATGTGTAAATCAAATTACTTTACACAGTATAGCATATAAAATAGCCTTTGTCAATAGAAAAATGTATAATTTAATAAAAATTTTTACTAATATAATCTTATTGAAAAAATACCGACAATGTGGTAGAATAAAATCAAAGAAAATCATCAAAAAAGGGTATTGAAATGAATTTAAATTATAAAAAAGTAATCGTTATAGGGAATAATGGAAGTGGAAAAAGCCATTTTTCAAAAAGATTGTCGGAAATAACAAAACTACCGCTTGTTCATTTAGATTTGCTATATTGGCAAGATGAATGTGCGCGTAAAAACAGGGAAGAATGGGCTAAAATTCAAAAAGAATTGGTCGCAAACGATGAATGGATACTTGACGGAATGCACATAAGCACTCTTGAAATTCGTTTTGCAAGCGCGGACGCAATTTACTTTTTAGATTTTGAGACATCTTTTTGCGTTGAAAGTGCAAAAAAGCGACAACTTGAAGAAAAATCTCGGTCTGATTTTCCAAATGAGTTGGATAAGCACCAAAAAGATTTTGATGAATTTATAAAAGGCATTGTTGAATTTGAAGAAAAAAGAAGACCTAAAATACTTGAACTTCACGAAAAATATCCGAGCAAGGATTTTATCGTGTTCAAAACTCGTTTAGAGGTTGATGAATATATAAAATCAATTTCAAAATAATTTTTCATCTTTCAAAGTAAAAAACGGAGCGGAATAAAAATGTTTCAAAAATTTTTAACGCAGAAGATAAAATACTTTGATTTGTTCATTCTCACCGAACATTGCTTTTTCTAAAAATGAAACGATTGAATATCAGCAATAGAAATAGAGAGCGCTCACCCA